>NZ_DAMDAY010000071.1:18805-22310 GCF_032093475.1 Lysinibacillus sp.
CACCCTCTGGCGTACCAGTACCATGTGCATTGATATAATCGACAGCTGATACATCAATTTCGCCCATTTTTAAAGCTAAATTCATGGCATTGGCAGCTCCCGTATAATCCGGTGATGTAATATGATAAGCATCTGTCGTAACTCCATAGCCTACTATCTCTCCAAGAATGGTTGCACCTCTTTGTTTGGCATGTTCATATTCCTCTAGGAACACGATTCCAGCCCCCTCTGACATGACAAAGCCATCTCGTGCGCTATCAAATGGACGACTCGCTTTTGTTGGCTCCTCATTTCTTGTAGACATAGCTTTCATACGTGAGAATCCTGCAAAGCTTAGTGGATTAATGGGTGCCTCTGCTCCACCTGCCAAAATACCATCAGCATAGCCATGTCGAATAGCTAAAAAAGCTTCACCAATGGCTTGGTTTCCAGTTGCACAAGCTGAAACAGGTGAAAAGCTCGGCCCTTTAAAGCCTGTTTTAATCGCTAGTATCCCTGCAGCCATATTACTAATCATCATCGGCACCATAAATGGTGACACCTTCCTTGGGCCGTTTTCGATGAACGCTTGATGATTCGCTAGAATGGTATCTATGCCCCCAATACCCGAGCCAATATATACACCTAGTCGCTCCTTATCGACCTGTTCCATGTTTAGATTTGCTTGCTCTAAAGCCTGCTGTGAAGCGGCAATAGCATATTGAACAAATCGATCATACTTACTCAGTTCTTTTTTATCCATATATTGCGCTGCATCAAAATCCGTGATGGTACCTGCAATTTGGGTGTTAATCCCGCTAAATTCCTCTGCATGAATTTTATCAATTCCTGACTTTCCTTCTTTAATGTTTTCCCATAAGGCTGATACTGTGTTACCTAAAGGGGAGACCACCCCATATCCTGTGACTACGACTCTACGTACCATGGACATCGCTCCTTTTCATTTACTTTAATAGTTCCTTTAATTGCTCCAGCGTTTTCTGAAAGAAATCTTCACCTAAAACACGTTTATATTGTAAAGCACCTTTTGTACTGGAAATGAGTAGCATAGCCAATGACGCTAAATCCTCCTCATTTGTCGATTTCAGTGCACCATGTTGTTTTGCCTCTTTCAATAACACTACAAAGACATCGATTTCCATTTGACTAAGCTCTTGAATCTTTTCTTGCATAGATGGTGATAATTCTTGATAGTCTGCCTGTAGAGCAGAAATCGGGCAAACTCCATCTTGCTCAAGAAATTGTACACGTCGCAAAATAAAAGCGAAAGGCTTTTCCACAGCTGGCATAGAAGATTCTTTAATGAATGTATATGCCCCCTCTAAACCATGCTGAATTCTTTCGCAAACAGCAACACCTAAATCCCCTTTCTTTTCAAAATGATAGTGAATACTTGCCTTTGTAACGCCTAGCTCTTTTGCTAAATGATCATAACTAAATGATGTGAAACCTTTTTCTTGAATATTCTTTAATGTTAATTCAATTATTTGTGATTTTCTATTTGTCATGGCTTTATACTAACTTACTAGTAGGTAAGTGTCAAATAAAAAAATGCAGCAGATTATTTACTTATCTGCTGCATCATTGCTTATTGCATTTCTTTTGTTGGTCCCATAACACCTGGAACTGGTAAACCTGCTTGACGCAATAAGACTGTCATTTGTCCACGATGATGTGTTTGATGATCGATTAATACTCGTAATAGAGCGCCTTTTGGCATTGGAGCTTTAAAACCAGTGACAACTTCTAGTAAGTCCTCATTTGAAAGCTTTGCGACTGCCTCACTTACACCGTTTGCAACCTTTTCATAAGCAGCTACGATTTCAGCAGCTGTTGTTGGTACTGGATCTTCTTGACGAATCGATGGCACGTTTAAGCCAGCTAGATAACTAAAATAACCTGCTGAACCGACTAAATGCCAGCCCAACCAGCCAAGTGTACTGTGACCCTCCACAATACTTTGATCTAATTTGTCATCTGTTAAAGCTTGTAACACATTTAATGTTCCATTAGATGCATTCGACCATTCCTGTAAAAAATCATCTACATGTCTATACATATGTGTGCCCCCCATTTTTTAACTTCATTTCTATCATAGTTAATTTTCTCCCTTGTTACAAGTTTCTTGTTTTGTTTACATAATAATATTATAAGTTGTTATCTCTTTTCATTCGTATAACCGTCCCCATTCACGTATAATGAAAGAAAATAGCAAAGGAGTTTGCCTATGAGACATCATGTCCTAGTACTTTCTCTTGCATTTTTATTCTTCGGTTGTAGTGAAGAAGTCAACAAAGAATCAGAACAATCACCATTGCCTGTGGAGGACAAGCAACCTGTAGAACAAGATCAAACATCACTTCTATCCTATTTTCCACCTGATGGCTCAACCGCCTATTTTCAAGGGGAAGGCAATGAATTTGCCAGCTATACCCTGCAAACTTCCTATCTCGATTCACAACACATTGTACAAATTGAGGATAATGGTGGAGTAACTCTTTTAAAAATCTATCGCATTTCCGATTCAAGTATTGACCTAGTCTATCGTGAACCTGTTGACAGTGAGCCAAGCCTACCAAGTGCGACAGAGGCTGCATCTTACCCAGTACTAGAAACAATTCTGCAAAAGCCCCTAAAAGTGGGGACAAGCTTTCAAGGCTGGACCATCCAATCAACGACTGCCACAGTTCATACAGGCACTACAGTCTATCAAAATGCCATCCAGCTATTACGCACCGATGATAAAGTCACGACGACCAAATATTTTGCGCATGGCATAGGCTTAATTCGTTCAGAAGATACGATGGAGACCGATCAAGAAGAACCGTTTGTTGTGACATCTACCTTGCAAAAAATAGAGTAATTTGCTGTTAACAGGCGTCCTGCTTGGGCGTCTGTTTTTTAGCTAAGGGGGCCTTATATGAGTGATATACATAATGCAACAACGAAAGAAGAAGAATTGACGGAAGAAGAATTTATTGAACTCGTACTTGAGGAGCAGCAAAAAGCATTAGCACAAGAACGAGAAGAACGCTTCCATGGTAGGAAACCCAAGAAACAAAAACCTTTCGTACGCTGGATCGTATGGGGGATCGCTTTGATGCTGTTTTTCAATACTTTTGCGCTAATTTTTCAAATTTACTCCATCCCTGCCATTGAATTTATGAAGGTGTCGACACGACTCTCAGCACAAGAAGATATCCAAACGTATAAAAAGGCTATCGTTGAAATTTCGACAGGCTCGAGTAAAGGGACAGGTTTTGCCGTCTCTTCTGATGGTCTAATTGTCACCAATGCTCACGTAGTAGAACATGCAACGACATTATCTGTTGTATTTCCAGATGAGGGACTGATGGAAGCTACATTAATTGAGAGCTATCCAGCTATCGACTTAGCTTTAATACAAGTGCAAGCTGAGCAACTCCCCTATCTTCCTCTTGCTGAAGATCCACCGTTTTCACCTGATGAACATGTCTATTTTATTGGTAACCCTCTTGCCTTCACG
>NZ_DAMDAY010000072.1:0-21837 GCF_032093475.1 Lysinibacillus sp.
GATGCAGCTCGTTTAATGGGCATTAACGTTGATAATACAATCTCTGCAACATTTGCTATTGGTTCAGCTTTAGCTGGTGCAGCAGGTGTTATCTTCGGTGTTTATTATACAAAAATTGACCCGTTAATGGGGGTAATACCAGGAGTTAAGGCATTTATCGCAGCTGTTCTTGGTGGAATTGGTATCATTCCTGGAGCTATGGTCGGTGGTATGTTACTAGGTGTTGTAGAGTCATTAGTAAGTGCTTTAGGCTTCTCGTTATGGCGTGATGCTGCAGCATTCGTTATTTTAATTTTAATCTTAATCTTCAGACCATCGGGTATCTTTGGTAAAAACGCCCGTGAGAAAGTGTAGGTGAGCGGTTTTATGAAAAAGTCTAAAGTTTTCTGGGGCTATGCCGTAATAGCGCTAGTCATCTATGCCGTTGTACAATTGTTAATTACGACTGAAGTAATTGATATGTACTATAAAAATATGTTGATTACTATGTGTATTAACATCATGTTGGCTGTCAGCTTGCATATTGTTATTGGGGTTACTGGACAATTCTCGATTGGGCATGCTGGGTTCCTTGCTGTGGGAGCATATGTATCAGCTATCATAACAACAAAGTTAATGTTGCCATTCCCACTGGCTATCTTATTAGGGGCAGTTGCAGCAGCCATTGCAGGTCTTATTGTAGGTATTCCAACTCTTCGCTTAAAAGGTGATTATTTAGCGATTGCCACACTAGGTTTTGCAGAGATTATTCGTATTATCTTCTTAAATACGGATTATGTTGGTGGTGCAGCAGGGATGCAGGTTAAATATTTATCTAACTGGACGTATGCATTCTTTGGTGTAGTGTTAACCATCCTAGTTATCTCAAACTTTACAAATTCTCGACATGGTCGTGCATGTATTTCCATTCGTGAAGACGAGATTGCAGCAGATGCTATGGGTATTAATACAACTTATTATAAGGTTGTTGCATTTGCGATTGGCTCTTTCTTTGCCGGTCTAGCTGGAGCTATCTTCGCCCATAACTTTTATATTATTCAGCCGACGACTTTCGGCTTCTTAAAGTCTTTTGATATTTTAATTTATGTTGTACTGGGTGGGTTAGGTAGTCTTTCAGGATCAGTGATTGCTGCGATTTTCCTAACAGTAGTATCTACGTATCTAGCAAACTTCCCAGAGACTCGTATGATCATTTATAGTTTAGTTTTAATTATCGTAATGCTTTATCGTCCAACAGGCTTAATGGGAACAAAAGAAATTACTGATTTATTTAAGTTTGGTAAAAAAGGAGGTACGAAATAATGACTGGAAACCTTCTTATCAATGTTGAAAACATGGGTATTCAATTCGGTGGTTTAAAGGCGGTACAGGGAGTTAACATGTACCTTAATCAAGGCGAATTGGTAGGGCTTATTGGACCTAACGGTGCAGGGAAAACAACTAGCTTTAATATGTTGACGGGAGTTTATACACCGACAGAAGGCACTATTACTTTTGATGGTAAGAAATTAAATGGACTTGCACCATTCCAAGTTACACAAAAGGGGATTAGTCGTACATTCCAAAATATTCGTCTCTTTAAAGAGCTATCTGTTTTAGACAATGTTAAGGTAGCCAACCATTCGCTTGCTAAGCATTCAATGTGGTCTTCAATTTTTCGTTTGCCCAACCACTTCAAAGGTGAGGCAGAAATGGAGCTTCAATCCATAGAGTTCTTAAAAATCTTTGGATTAGACGTCTATAAAGATGAACTAGCAAAAAATTTACCATACGGGATGCAGCGTCGTTTAGAAATTGCTCGTGCATTGGCAGCAAAGCCAAAGCTCCTTTTATTAGATGAGCCAGCAGCAGGTATGAACCCACAGGAAACACATGATTTAATGGAGTTAATTGCTTTTATTCGTAAAGAGTTTGGCTTAACAATTTTGCTTATTGAGCATGATATGAGCCTAGTTATGGGTATTTGTGAACGCATATATGTACTCGATCATGGACAATTAATCGCTGATGGGACACCAGAAGAAATCCGCAACAATCCAAAGGTAATTGAAGCGTACCTTGGCGAGGAGGTTATCGGCTAATGCTAAAAGTACAAAATATAGATGTTTTTTATGGCAACATTCAAGCATTAAAGGGCCTCTCTTTAGAAGTAAACGAGGGTGAAATTGTAACGTTAATCGGTGCAAATGGTGCTGGAAAAAGTACGTTGTTAAAGACATTGTCAGGTTTATTGAAGCCCAAAGGTGGCATTATTGAATATGAAGGCTTTTCTATTGCCGGGAAAGCTGCTCAAACCATTGTGAAGTCGGGGATTTCTCACGTTCCTGAAGGTCGTCGTGTTTTTGCCAATATGTCAGTGGAGGAAAATTTAGAGCTTGGTGCATATCTAAGAAATGATAAAGCAGGTATTAAAAAAGATATGGATCATGTTTTCGAGTTATTTCCACGGCTATTAGAGCGCCGCAAGCAGCAATCAGGTACATTGTCGGGTGGGGAACAGCAAATGCTCGCAATGGGGCGTGCTTTAATGGCGAAGCCAAAGCTACTATTAATGGATGAACCTTCCATGGGACTTGCACCATTGATGGTTAAAAACATCTTTAATATTATTGAGCAAGTCAATAAAGAGGGTACAACTGTACTCCTTGTAGAGCAAAATGCGAATATGGCCTTATCTGTCGCTAACCGTGCTTATGTACTTGAAACGGGACGTATTGTTTTATCTGGTTCGGCAAAAGAGCTTCAGGAGAGCGAGCAAGTAAAAGCGGCTTATTTAGGTGGCTTATAAAATTAGAAGGGTGTCTCAGAAATGAGATGCCCTTTTGGTTTTCCTTGTTATTAAATAATCAAAAGTAGCATGTTTACTTTATTTTTTGGTAAGGTGGAAAAAAGGAGAGATGCTTTTTGAAGTATTCAGCACAATATTTTATTAAACAATTAAATTTAGCCGAACATCCAGAAGGAGGTTATTATGTATCATCATTTCGTGCTTCAGATAATATAGCAGTGAGAGATGTTCAGAGACCAATTTACACTAGTATTTATTTCTTATTACGATCGCAAGATATATCACACTTACATCGATTGCAATCAGACGAACTATGGTATTATCACGCAGGAAGCCCACTAACAGTACATATGATCTTTCCAGATGGTACATATGAGGCGAAGAAGCTAGGCTTGAACGTAGGAGCTGGAGAAGTACCACAAATTGCAGTGCCGAAAAATACAATTTTTGGCTCATCAGTTGAGGAATCTGATACGTTTAGTTTAGTTGGATGTATGGTAGCACCTGGTTTTGATTTTGAGGATTTTGAATTATTTACACAAGAGGAGCTTTTAGCGGATTATCCTCAGCATGAGGAAGTTATTCGTAAAATGGCATACAAAAAAATCATGTAGAAAAATAGCCGTCTCATTGCTTATGAGACGGCATCTTTTTTTACCATAATATCTCTTCAGGATAATTGAGCTGAATTTGAATATCATGTAACGCTTGTTTAGTCGCAATCGCTGCTTCCATTAGATGGGCTTTTAAAGCAACATATTCATGGTCCTCTACCAGCAAGCGTACAGCAAATGCAGCTAAATGTGCTTGACGTTCCTCTTTACTTAATTGGATATATTCTAGATTCAGAACATCCACATACTGTGTAGCAAAGCGGAAGGTTAACGGATTTTTAGTATGAAGCATTCTTAAAAAAACCATATAATCTTCCTCATTAACTTCTTGTTCTAAACAATTAGCAATAGCTGCTTGAAACTTGCGGATAATAGCCATCTCATTATTCCACATAGCCGCTTTGTTTAATTTTTGGTGTAAATCAATAAAATCATTTAATGCAATGGCACAAAAGATTATTTCTGGCCAAAGAATTTCTGTGGCAAAATAAACATTTTTATTTGGGAAGATCAGTTCATGTTGGGTAAGGACATTCTTATTAAGTCCATTACCGACAAACTCGAGGTGATGTTCACCGAGCATAGCATGTCTTAGTTTGTAGCAAACGCTTAAAATACGTAGTCGAGGACCCTGATAATCATAGTATTTGTTTTCGTCCCCAGTTACCTTATAAATAGCGTTGATTAATTCGTCTAAATCCCAATAATCGGCACTAATTCGTACCCCTGTGAGTTGCTCTGTACTTTGAATAGCTAACATAGTCCCCGTCCTCCCTTAAATATTTTATTTTGGTGTGTAGTTGAGTAGTCTGAAAAGCTCTGCTCGTTCCTTATCTGTCAAATCACGCCATTGACCGACTTTTAAATTGCCAAGCTTGATATTCATAATACGAATACGCTGTAGACGTTTAACAGAATAACCGAGTGCAGAACACATTCGGCGAATTTGACGATTTAAGCCTTGCTCTAAAATAATTTTAAAAACTTTGTCCGAAATCTTTTCAACTTGGCAAGGTAATGTAGTGGTATCTAAAATATCGACACCCGCTCCCATTTTTTTGATAAATTGCTCTGTTATAGGCTTATCCACCTGAACAATATACTCTTTTTCATGATGGTTTTCAGCACGTAGAATTTTATTAACGATATCCCCATCATTGGTTAATAACAATAATCCCTCTGATTCCTTATCCAAACGTCCAATATGGAATATACGCAAAGGATGGTTGACAAAGTCAACGACATTGCCTTTTATATGGCGCTCTGTTGTACTTGTAATGCCGACAGGTTTATTGAGAGCAATATAGACAAGCTGTTGTTCCTTCTTTACCTCTTTTCCATCAACACAAACTATATCCCCATCCTCAACTTGACTACCAACTGTTGCGAGTTCTCCATTAATCGTTACTTTTCCATCAGCTATCCATTTATCAGCACCACGACGTGATATGATTCCTGTTTCACTTAAATATTTATTAATACGCATAATGTTCTCCTAAATTTTATATTATTGTTAAGTATACATTAACGCCATGGATACAGTGAATTCTAGAAGCTTTTCTAGCAAAAATAAATTAATTGGAAAAGTTTTTGAAAAAGTTGAAATTATTTTATGTTTCTGACAATATATTAGGTGAGAGGGTTTCTATAAAAATATTGTTATTCCGACATAAAATAACGATTTTTGTAGATAGTTCTCATTAATTTGTGTAAAGGGGAGAAGTAAAATGGTTTATGCATTTCCAAACACTGAAGGATCGGTAGTTCAATTCAAAGAGAAATATGATAATTATATTGGTGGCGAATGGACACCTCCAACGAAGGGTCAGTACTTTGATAACGTTACTCCTGTTACTGGACAAGTTTTTACACAAGTAGCACGTTCCACAGCTGAGGATATTGAACTTGCTCTAGATGCAGCACATGCTGCTAAAGATGCATGGGGCAAAACATCACCGACAGAACGCGCAAACATTTTACTTAAAATCGCGGACCGCATCGAACAAAATTTAGAAAAACTAGCCGTTGCCGAAACATGGGATAACGGGAAAGCGGTACGTGAAACATTAAATGCAGATATCCCTCTTGCAATTGATCATTTCCGTTATTTTGCTGGAGCATTACGTGCTCAAGAAGGCTCAGTGAGCCAAATTGATAACGATACAGTTGCTTATCACTTCCATGAGCCAATAGGGGTAGTTGGTCAAATCATTCCTTGGAACTTCCCGCTATTAATGGCAGTATGGAAGCTTGCGCCGGCACTTGCAGCTGGTAACTGTGTTGTATTAAAACCTGCAGAACAAACACCGGCATCTATTATGGTGCTTGTAGAATTAATAGAAGATTTAATACCGCCAGGTGTTATTAATATTGTGAATGGATTTGGATTAGAAGCAGGGAAACCGCTTGCATCTAATCCACGTATAGGGAAGATTGCCTTTACGGGGGAGACGACAACTGGCCGTCTAATTATGCAATATGCTTCTCAAAACCTTATCCCAGTTACATTAGAGTTGGGTGGTAAATCACCAAATATCTTCTTTGAAGATATTATGGATAAAGATGATGCCTTTTTAGATAAAGCAGTTGAAGGCTTCGTATTATTTGCACTAAACCAAGGGGAAGTATGTACATGTCCTTCTCGAGCATTAATTCAGGAGTCTATTTACGATAAATTTATGGAACGTGTAATACAGCGAGTTGAAGCCATTAAAGTTGGCAATCCACTTGATCCAAATACGATGATGGGTGCTCAGGCTTCAAGCGAGCAAATGGAAAAAATCCTTTCTTATTTAGATATTGGTAAGCAAGAAGGAGCAGAATGTTTAATTGGTGGAGAGAAAAATAATGTAGGTGAAGGCTTCGAAAACGGCTACTACATCAAACCAACTGTCTTCAAAGGACATAATAAAATGCGTATTTTCCAAGAGGAAATTTTTGGCCCAGTTGTTGCAGTAACTACGTTTAAGACGAAAGAGGAAGCACTCGAAATTGCGAATGATACATTATATGGCTTAGGTTCAGGTGTTTGGACAAGAGATATTAATACAGCTTACCGTTTTGGTCGTGAAATTCAGGCAGGCCGTGTTTGGACAAACTGTTACCATGCTTATCCTGCACATGCTGCATTCGGTGGCTACAAAATGTCAGGTGTTGGTCGTGAAAACCATAAAATGATGCTTGCTCATTACCAACAAACGAAAAACTTATTAGTTAGCTACAGCGAAGATAAACTTGGTTTCTTCTAATTTGTAGGGAGGTGCATGAGCGTGGTTGAACGTGTATTAGCTACGACAGAAGCGCTGGCACTAATCGAACTTTTAAAAGAGAAACATGGACCTGTTATGTTTCATCAATCAGGGGGATGCTGTGATGGCTCCTCACCTATGTGCTATCCAGAGGGTGATTTACTTTTAGGTGATCAGGATGTTTGTCTTGGAGAAATTGGTGGTTCTCCTTTCTACATGCACAAAAATCAGTATGATTACTGGAAGCATACACAAATCATACTGGATGTGGTGGATGGAAGAGGTGGTATGTTCTCGCTTGAGGGCGTAGAAGGAAAACGTTTTCTAACAAGGTCAAGAGCCTTCACACCAGAAGAGTTACAGGAGCTAGGGTTAATTTAACAAATATGTTACAGCGGCAAAGAATTCTGCCGCTGTTTTTTATCTTGATTCAAAGATTAATGAGGCTAAATTGTGTTTAATTTTTATGGAAAAGAGTATGTAAATCAATATTATGTGATGAATTTCTTAATAATAAAAATAGTTTTAATCGATCCTTTAAGGTCATAGTAAATAATAGTTTCCTGGTGGTTTTTCCTATCATCGTCAATCCCCCTTTTTATAGTTACTAATATTTCCTATTAAAACAAATAAATTAAGTAACATACATTAAATTAAGTTTACTTTTTATGTTAATTGTTACAAAGCGTGTGAATCTTTCTCACAATATGTAACGTAAAATGAGTAAAGGAGTGTGCTAAATATGGATTACGTGATGATTGAAAATACATTTACCAATACAGTAGAGGAAGTATCCAAAGCTGCGGGCTGGACAGTGGACCGTAAAATTATATTAGCTATTGCTAGTACATTTGTTGCGTCAGGGAAAACGTTTGATACAGCGAAGTATAAAAGTGTATTGCAAGAGATGAAGAAGCAGTCGTCGTGGATGTCTCCTTTACGATCAACAGTTGGATACAGCATTGCTGCTAATTTAATGGAACAAGAAAATGTTGAAAAGGCCGTAAAGGATTTATTAACAAATGTGAGTATCTTAAGGGACGCGAAATTTAGAAGTGGCAATTTTAGCTATATCGGAGCACAATTTTTGACAGAGGATGAAAAGGATAAAAAAGCACATGCACAGGCAGCTAGATCTTTGTTCGATGCAATCCGTAAACACCATCCATTTTTAACATCTTATGAAGATATTCCTTATGCAGTATTGCTAAGTAGCTCCAATGATGATGGTGAGTTACGTGCAGAAACAATGAATCGCTACTATAAAGAACTACGAACCTATAATTTTAACGCTGGTAATGAGCTTCAATGGCTATCGCAAGTATTAACTTTTTTATCACCTCAATTTGATGGTCAACTAGTACCAAATGTTGTGATGCTAAGAGATACGCTCAAAAAGCAAAATATTAAGGTCAGGGCTATGCACTATCCTTTACTTGGTTTTTTGGCCATACTAAATCTTAATAAAACACAACTACAAGATATCATTGATCTTCATCATGAATTAAAGGATTTGAAATTATTAAAATGGCACCGCGAATTTGTCCTGTTTATGGCTGTACAAATTTCCATTTACGACATGGCGAAGGTGCAAAAATCTCTATCCATGACCATTATGTCTTCCATTGAATTATTAATTCAAGCACAGCAAGCTGCGATGATGGCAGCGGTTAGTGCAGCCGCCATTGCTTCTAGTTCAAGTTCTTCGTGATAGAATAAGAAGGAACATATTATTTGGAGGTGCATTCAAGGATGAAGGAAACAAAACTGTGGATTAATGGTCAGTGGCAAGATACAGAGAAAAGCTATGAGCTAACATCTCCATATAGTGGTGAGGTTATTGCTCATATAGCAAAAGCATCGATTCAAGATGTAAAAAGAGCGATCGAAGGCGCACAGCAGGCATTCCAATTGTTTAAAAAAACAACAGCCTACGAGCGTGCCGAAATATTATATAAAGTCGTTGATATAATGCGACAACGTAAAGATGAATTGGCCGAGATTTTAGCATTAGAGGCAGGAAAACCGATAACAGCTGGAATAGCAGAAATCGACCGCACCATTGCAACTTATCAATTTGCAGCAGAAGGCGCAAAACAGGCAAAGGGTGAAACTGTGCCGATGGATGCAGCACCTGGAGCAGGGGATCGTATAGGATGGACAAAGCGCGAACCGTTGGGCGTTATTTCTGCCATTACACCGTTTAATTTTCCATTCAATTTAGTAGCACATAAATTAGGCCCGGCTTTCGCAGTGGGTAATACGGTAGTGTTAAAGCCAGCAACGCAAACACCATTAAGTGCTATTGTCATGGCTGATATTTTTCGTGAAGCAGGATTACCGGACGGAGCGCTACAGATTGTGACAGGAAGTGGTGGTGAGCTTAGTGATACACTTGTTACACATCCTTATGTCAAAAAGGTAACATTTACAGGTAGTGGTAAAGTAGGTTTGAAAATTAAGGAAAAAATAGGCCTGCGTAAAATAACATTAGAGCTAGGTTCTAATGCAGCGGTAATTGTCGAACCATCGACGCCAATCGATAAAATTATTAGTCGCTGTGTGAGCGGGGCCTTTAATTTTGCGGGACAAGTATGTATTTCATTACAACGTATTTATGTCCATTCTTCTATAGTTGATGAGTTTACTAAAGCATTTGTTGCAGAAACTGAAAAACTTATAGTAGGAGATCCATTAGATAAAAATACCGATGTTAGTGCGATGATTAATCCGAATGAAGTTGTAAGAATTAGGGATTGGATTAAGGAAGCTCAGGAACAAGGTGCAGTGATTGCAACTGGTGGTGTGTTTACAGAACGTTCTTTAACACCGACTGTTATGACGAATGTCACTGCTGATATGAAAATTGTTTGTCAGGAAACATTCGCACCAATCGTCTCAATTGTTTCATATGAAACATTAGACGACGCGATTCGACTTGTGAACGAGTCGGACCTTGGTTTAAATGCAGGTATTTACACGAATATATTATCCGACGCCCTTTATGCAGCAGACGAATTGCAAGCTGGTGCTGTCATTATTAATGATATTCCGACATTCAGGATAGATAACATGCCTTATGGTGGAGTGAAAATGAGTGGTTATGGACGTGAAGGAATTAAGTGGGCAATTGAAGAAATGACAGATATGAAATTTATTTCGATGAAAAAGTCATTCTAGATTTGCATCAGCTCTTTTTCTGCGATACGATGACGACAGAACATACATGAAGGGAAGTTGCATGAATTATGCCAAACAACGCTGTACCTATGAGCCAATCACGTACGGTTCAATCGCGTCTCGTATTACCCCCAGACACTAATAATCACAATTCTATATTTGGCGGAAGAGTGTTAGCTTATATTGATGAAATCGCTGCTATTACAGCAATGAAACATGCTAAGGGACTTGTAGTTACGGCTTCTATCGATTCGGTTGATTTTTTATCAGCCGCACATGTAGGAGATATTCTTGAAATCGAGAGTATTGTTTCGTCTACAGGACGTTCTTCAATGGAGGTTTATGTTCGCGTTGTTTCTCGCAATATTGAGACTGGTGAGGAAAAATTAACGACAGAATCATTTGTTACGATGGTTGCGGTAGATGAGAAAGGGAAACCAGTACCGGTTCCTGCGATTTACCCTGAAACAGATGAGGAAAAGCGTTTATTTGAAACAGGGCCAGCAAGACGAGAGCACCGTAAACAAAAACGTGCATTGCCACACTAAGTACAAGGGGAGCTCCACTATTAAAATAGTGAGGCTCCCTTTGTTATTTTACATATTTAGTTCGTTGACGACATTAATGAGCGAGTCAGAAGATGAAGAAACAAGGGTAGCACCTTGTGATAATTCAGTAATTAAATTAGAGATGGCTGAAATATCTCTAGATGTATTGACATATTGCTGTTGAATCCCTGCAACAGCATCTGCAATATCATTAAATGACTTGGATAAATTCTCTTGTGTATTGACACTATGCTGAATTTTTTGATCAACGTTGATAACAGAACTAGCCATGGTTGTAATATTACTTTCTGTTTCTTTAATGAGGTGAGAAACATTCTGCACGGCATTTTTTGTTTCCTCAGCAAGCTTACGTACTTCCTCGGCTACTACTGCGAATCCTTTACCGTGTTCTCCAGCCCGAGCAGCCTCTATCGATGCATTTAACGCTAATAAATTTGTTTGATCAGCAATGCCTGTAACAAGTCCAACAATCTCAGATATTTTTTGAGAAGAGGTACGTAGCTGATTCATCGTTACCTCAAGACTGTTAACACTTTGCAATATAACTTGGATTAAATCATTTTGTTCTTTAAGCTGCTGTTGACCACGTCTTGATTTTTCTTGAGTATCTGCAACGAAGCTCAACCCTTGTTTGGTCGCGACAGCAATATCATCAGTTTGTGAGGAAATTACTAGTAGTGAAGCGGCTGTTTCTTCACTAATCGCATTAAGCTCCTCTGCAGTACTTTGAATGGTCGTAACAAGTGCATTTTTTGTTGCATCGGCAGCTGTACGAATACGTTCTTCTTCTTTTTCATAGGCCTCAATTACAAGTTGTTGCTCAAAATTAATGATTTTACAAAAAGCGTTTATGGCACGAATAGCATCCTTTTTTGAAAGATCTACTTCATTCACAAAATTTGTGAAGGTAGAAGTGAGTGATTGGAATGATGCAATATACCATTTTGATTGTAACCCAATACGCACATGAGCCTCAGCAATTGCTTTTCTTTCGGCAATATAGGCATTATCAATATGACTTTCAAAAATATCACTTAAATGTTTATGTAATGTAATTTTTAAACGATCAATATGCGAAGTTCTATTAATAATATCAAGTAAATCTTGGCTCAAACTAATGGCTACATAAAATTGCTCCACCATTGCAGGGATTAAGTCCTTTGCTAAAGGTTGTAGTTGCTTAATAATCGCTAAATCCTCAATCGTTAAGTTTAAAAGTTGTAACTGTTTTTGGAGATTTGGATGATTCAATACATCTAGTTTTACATCGCTCTTAAAAATTTCTGGTGTTAATGAAATTGAGTAGCTAGAACTGCTTTTTTTTGAAAACCAACTCATTATTGTTTGCTCCATTCTTAATATCCATAATAAATTGAAAGTAAAAAGTACTTTTGAAATGTTTGTTTTGTAAATTTGATAAATAATTGGTACTAAATCTATTTTACTATTAATTGCTGAATATTTGGATAAAATTTTGGATATTTCTTTATTTTTTACTTTATTATCAGACCGTTTTGTGGCAAAGTACATTTGAATTTAAATGAGGAAACCTGTAAAATACGAACTGTTTAAACAGCTACTAATTGTTCGTAAAAAAGAAATAGAGGAGGTATTGCATGGAGAAAAAACGTTTTAAATTTGTTATTCCAGTCATGGTTATTGTCGCAATTGGTTCCATTTACATGTTACGAAACTATTATGCTGAGGTACCAGATGTTGAGCAATTATTAATTGCTGTATGTGCAACTTTAGGGTCTGGGGTATTAGCATACTTCTTATTCCCGCAACAAGGGGAAAATAAAATTGATGATCGTGGGCCGTATTAACAATAGATAAATAGCACTGCTCGTTTTTTCCAAAAAAAACGAGCAGTTTTTTGTCCTTATGGTTTAAAAAGTTTAAACCAGCCTTTATGTTTAAAGATAGCAAGCATAAAGATAACGATAATAATCATGATGCCAAGTACAATAAAATAGCTATATTGACCGTGAAGTTCAGGCATATTATCGAAATTCATCCCATAGACGCCAGCAATAAAAGTTAGCGGTATAAAGATGGTCGACACAATCGTTAAAGTCATCATAATACCATTCATACGACTTGAACTCATGGCCATATAACTATCGCGCATATCTGCTGTAAGTTCTCGATTGGATTCAACCATTTCTGTTAATTTAAGTAAATGGTCGTAGATATCTCCAAAATAAGCTCGTTCTGATTTATTTAATGAAAATCGATAAGAATTAAGCACCCGATATAAAAGGTCACGCATTGGTAAAATGGTACGTCTTAAGTCAAGCAAATCGCTTCGAAATTCGAAGACAATCTTCATAGCATTTACATTGCTTTGGTATGTAAGCTCGCCTTCTAGTGCATTTAAATGATCCTCAATTTTATAAACAAGAGGGAAATAACTATCAACGATTTTATCTATAGTTTGATAAGTTAGGTAAATAGTGCCACGTTCCCAATTCTTTGGCTGGTTTTCCAAAAGTTTTTGAACCCTCTCTATTTCGGGTACAGGGTTCTTATGGAATGTCACAATATATTTATTAGAGGCAAAGATATTTACCTCTTCCGCTCCTAATGTCTCTTCGTTTAATCGATGAATAACAAAAAAATGAAAATCATCGTAAAAATCGAGCTTTGGACGCTGTAAGCGCATTAAGCAATCTTCAATAGCTAGCGGGTGGAAATGAAAAAATGAATCCAGCAAGGATTCCTCCTCTGCAGTAGGACAGTTAAAATCAACCCAATACCATTCAAACTCTTGCTGATGTATAGTTTCCAAAGGGAAATCTTTTAGTAGTTGTTGTTTTTTTGTAATGCCAATGGTGCTTATCACAGCTTTCACCTCAAAGTTATTACTACAAAATATTTATTTAATGCTCCTCTTTAAAGCATACCCATCCACCAAACAAAGTAGTGGCAAAAAATCTACTAGGTTTTATAAAACCCGCTTTCTGTAACAATGTCACAATATCTTCTTCTCGCATAAAGGAAAGGGAGCGAATGGATTTTTCCATTTCTGCTACATCGGATACCGAAAGCTTTGTATGTTGTAACCAATAGGAACGCCATAAATCAAATTGAAGCTCTGTTTCGATCGAACCGGGTTCACCATATTTTGAGACAAGGACAAAGGGGGCACCGGGTTTTAAATGTTTTGCTATTTCTTTCAATGTCGATAGCTTATCCTCATAATCCTGAATAAAATGAAGGACGAGTACTAGGCTGGCTGCATCATAATTTTCAGTAGATAACTGAGTATCTAGTATTGTTCCTTGATGGTATGACATCCTATTGGTTAGTGATTTTAAACGTTCTTTAGCTATTTTGAGCATGGATTCTGAGGGATCAATGCCAGTAAATGACCAAAAGGGTCTGCCTTCTGCAAGTTGTAAAATCTCGTTGCCGCTTCCTGAACCTACGATTAAAATCTCAGCCTTTTCAGGCAATGTAGAATGATAAAAGGTTTGTATTAAACGAAGCATTGCATCATAGCTTGGTAAAGTACGACGAATACCTTTTTCATATTCATTTGCTAAAGTATTGTTAAATTCCATCATGCATCACTGCCTTCCAAAAAAATTTTTAAAAATCCAATTCAATGTGAAACTATTACGGGTATAGTTCCGTAAATAGAAGTACATAAAACATAAACAAAGGATAAGAAAGGGTTGATATATATGGAGAGTAAATGGTCTAAAGTAATCATACACGCTAGTGCATTTTTTGCGCCATGGTTAGTACCCATTATTTTCTTCTTAATTAGTTCTGATGAGGAAGTGAAAGCAATTTCCATTCAAGCATTGCTATTCCAAATCGTTATGGGAGTTTTAATTGCTATTTCTGTTGTTTTAAGCTTTGTCCTTATTGGATTACCGTTTTTACTTATTTTCGGCATTATGCTATTTGTTGTACCGATTATCGGTATCGTTAAAGCACTGTCTGATGAACCTTGGCGTTATCCAATAGTTGGACGTTGGGTATAAATTTTATAAACGCAAGTATATGCTAGTTGCATATGCTTGCGTTTTTTCTATGGCTAATAAGGGTACATTAAGTGTATGAGGAAATAGAAAACCGAACAGATATGATAAAAAAAGAGCTAGTTTCAAGAGCATAAAATAGCCAATTTCAGTACTTTTCATTTTCTATGGGCGAAATCATTGCAATTATTTTCAAGCGTTTTGTATAATATACTCAAAGAAAGTCAAAGATAGTCAAAGTCAGTGAAGCAAGCGAGGTGTATTCCTAAAATGCGTAATATATCAGACATCATAGAAGGTTACTTAAAGCAAGTACTTGAATTAGGTGGAGAAGGGCATATTGAAATTAAACGTAGTGAGATTGCTGATAAATTTCAATGTGTCCCATCACAAATAAATTATGTCATTAATACAAGATTTACTGCCGAGCGAGGTTACCTTGTTGAGAGCAAACGTGGTGGTGGTGGATACATTCGAATTTTACGTGTCCGCGCGAATTCACAGATTGATTTAATCGATGATGTTCTCAGGCAAATTGAAGGTGGAGCCTCACAAACGATGGCAGAGGATTTAATATATCGGCTTATCGATGAGCAGGTAATTTCAAAACGAGAAGCGAAATTAATGTTAGCAGCAATTGATCGCTCAACGATCGATTTACATCTCCCTCTAAGAGATACCATTCGATCAAAAATATTGCGAGCGATGCTGACAACAATCAAATATGAACAGCAAAAATAGTGAGGTGATGGGAATGATATGCGAACATTGTAAACAACGTAATGCAACAGTTACAGTAACACAAGTTCAAAATGGGCAAAAGGTGGAGCACCATTATTGTGACGTCTGCGCCTCACAGTTCCATCCATTTCATGCAGAATTTAAACAAGAGCCAGTTTCTATACAACAGTTATTATCAAACTGGTTTGGCTCACCAACGTGGCAAAAGGTTGGAGAAAAACAACAAGTACAACCACAACAGCAAACATGCCCACAATGTGGATTTTCGTATAAACAATTTTTAAAAGAAGGGAAATTTGGATGCCCAAGCTGTTATGACACATTTAGTGAGCATTTACCAAAGCTCTTTAATCGCATCCAGGCAGGACCCCAACACATCGGAAAAATGCCTGGCGCTCGCAGTAATGTGTATGTAATTAAAAAGCAAATTGAGGATATTCGTAAGCGAATGAAATCGGCTGTTGATGAAGAACAATTTGAAGAGGCGGCTAAGCTTCGAGATGAAGTCAAAGAGTTAGAGAAGCAGCTGCAATTTGAAGGTGGTGATGTGACATGATGATTGAATCATTTTTAGAGCGTGCGACGCCATCTTGGATGCATATCGAGGATGATTATTCAGATATTGTCATTAGTACACGTATTCGCCTTGCTCGAAATTTAGATGGTTATCGTTTTCCGCTGGCATTCTCAGAGAATGAAGCATTGCAAGTGGAGCAGGCAGTTACACATGCAGTAAGTGATAGCCCAACGCTTCAAAATGATTATGCTTATTTTGCTATAAAGGATTTAACACCTTTGCAGCGTCAAATTCTTGTCGAAAAGCACTTAATTAGTCCGCAATTAGCTAAAAAAGAACAAGTGGGCTCTATCCTACTTTCTGAAGATGAATCCGTTAGCATTATGGTGAATGAAGAAGATCATTTGCGCATTCAATGTATGACAGCAAGTTTTCAACTTCAAAGTGCTTATGAACAAGCAAATAAAATTGATCGTATTCTAGAGAAGGTATTACCTTACGCCTTCCGAGATACATTTGGCTATTTAACAAGTTGTCCGACGAATATTGGTACGGGTCTCCGAGCATCCGTCATGATGCATTTACCTGCCCTAACCTTAACGGGACAAATGAATCAAATTATTAATGCTATGACACGCTTAGGCATGACTGTAAGAGGTATATACGGAGAAGGCAGCGAAAATTTAGGCAATGTTTATCAAGTGTCTAACCAAATTACTCTTGGTAAGACAGAAGAGGACATTTTAGCAGATATCCAAAGTGTCGCTGAAAAGATTATTCAGAAAGAACGACATGCAAGAAGTAAATTGATGGAAAAAGCGGAGCTTGCTCTAGAAGATAGAGTATATCGAGCTTTAGGTACTCTAACTCATGCGAGAATTTTAACAAGTGAGGAAGCAGCTACCTGTCTATCTAATGTTCGTCTAGGTGTGGATTTAGAGTTGATTGCAGGTATTCATGCAACAACGTTAAATGAGTGTGTTGTCAGTATGCAACCAGGTTTTTTACAGCACTATGCAGGCGAGGCACTGCCCCCTGCTGAACGAGATCGTGTACGAGCAGAAATGCTTCGTGAGGCGTTATCTCGAGAATATACGAATAAGCCTATAAATGGGGAAAAAGGAGAGGATTTATATGATGTTTAATCGTTTTACACAACGCGCGCAAAAAGTATTACAGCTTGCTCAAGAAGAGGCTATTCGTTGGAAGCACGAATCTATTGGCACAGAGCATATTCTATTAGGGCTTATACGTGAAGGCGGCGGTATTGCTGCAAAAGCGTTAGAAGCTATTGATATTAGTCCTCAAAGAATTGAAGCTGGTATTGAAGAGTTAGTTGGTAAGGGTAAAGAAGACGTTGGCCCAATTGTTCATTATACGCCAAGAGCTAAGAAAGTAATTGAACTATCAGTTGACGAATCACGTAAATTAGGTCACTCATATATCGGCACGGAGCATTTGCTACTAGCCCTTATTCGTGAAGGAGAAGGGGTGGCAGCTCGTGTCCTAAATAACGCCGGTGTCGGTTTAAATAAAGCACGTCAACAAGTACTATTGCTACTAGGTAATAACGATAATGCACAATCTGGACAACAAGCAGCACAAGCTGCCAATACTCCAACATTAGATAGCCTAGCACGTGATTTAACACAAATTGCACGTGAAGGTACATTAGACCCTGTTATTGGTCGAAGTAAGGAAATTACACGTGTCATCGAGGTTTTATCACGTCGTACTAAAAATAACCCTGTATTGATTGGTGAGCCTGGTGTTGGTAAAACAGCTATTGCGGAGGGGCTAGCACAGCAAATTATAAATAACGAAGTGCCTGAAATCCTTCGTGACAAGCGAGTGATGACGCTCGATATGGGAACTGTCGTTGCTGGTACAAAATATCGTGGTGAATTTGAGGACCGTTTGAAAAAGGTAATGGATGAAATTCGCCAAGCTGGTAATATTATTTTATTTATCGATGAATTGCATACATTAATCGGTGCTGGTGGTGCAGAAGGTGCGATTGATGCATCCAATATTTTAAAACCATCTTTAGCACGAGGCGAGCTTCAATGTATTGGGGCAACTACGCTTGATGAATACCGTAAATATATTGAAAAGGATGCAGCATTAGAGCGTCGTTTCCAACCAATTCAAGTGGATGAACCAACAGTAGAAGAAGCGATTCAAATTATTCAAGGCTTACGTGATCGTTATGAAGCACATCACCGCGTAAAAATAACAGATGAAGCAATCGAAGCAGCTGCAAAAATGAGTGACAGATATATTTCTGACCGCTTCTTGCCAGATAAAGCGATTGACTTAATTGATGAGGCTGGTTCTAAAGTACGCTTACGTTCATTTGCAGTGCCACCAAACCTAAAGGCACTTGAAGATAAGCTTGAAAATGTTCGCTCGGAAAAAAATGCAGCCGTATCGGGCCAAGAGTTTGAAAAGGCAGCATCTCTAAGAGACACAGAGCAAAAGCTGAAAGATGAAATTGAAGCTACTCGGAAAAATTGGAAAGAAGAGCAAGGCAAAGCCGAATCAAAAGTGACTGTGGATGATGTTGCAGCAGTAGTATCGATGTGGACAGGAATCCCGGTAGCTAAAATTGCTTCCGAAGAATCATCGAAGTTGTTACAACTCGAAGAGGAATTACACAAACGTGTTGTTGGGCAAGGAGAAGCGGTAGAGGCCATTTCCCGTGCAATCCGCCGTGCAAGAGCAGGCTTAAAAGATCCAAAACGACCAATCGGTTCATTTATCTTCTTAGGACCTACAGGTGTTGGTAAAACAGAGCTTGCAAGAGCGCTTGCTGAAGTAATGTTTGGTGATGAAGATGCTATGATACGTGTCGATATGTCTGAATATATGGAGAAACATTCGACTTCACGCCTAGTAGGTTCACCTCCAGGCTATGTAGGCTTCGATGATGGTGGTCAACTGACTGAAAAAGTTCGTCGTAAACCTTATTCAGTAGTATTATTAGATGAAATTGAAAAAGCACACCCTGATGTGTTCAATATTCTTCTGCAAGTTCTTGAAGATGGTCGTTTAACAGACTCTAAGGGGCGTGTTGTAGACTTCCGCAATACAGTGGTTATTATGACATCTAACGTTGGTGCTGATGCTTTAAAATATCAAAAGAGCCTTGGTTTCAATGTAGGCGGTGCTGCATCTAAACATAAAGACATGAAGGGTACAATGCTAGAAGAATTGAAAAAAGCATTCCGCCCAGAGTTCTTAAACCGTATCGATGAAATGATTGTCTTCCACTCATTAGAAAAAGAGCATTTAAAAGAGATCATTGCAATGATGGGCAATGCATTAACGAAACGCTTAAAAGAGCAAGATATTTCGTTAGAGCTAACAGATGCAGCCCTTGAGAAAATTGCAGAGGAAGGCTATGACCCTCAATACGGTGCGCGTCCACTACGCCGTGCATTACAAAAACAAGTAGAGGATCGATTATCCGAAGAATTGCTTAAAGGTAACGTAGAAAAGGGTAATCAAGTAGTCATTGATTATGTAAATGATGAATTTGTTGTGAAGAAAAAAGAGGGAGTTTCTATCTCTAAATAATTTCATGTAAAGACAGCGAGGCTTTAGGTGCCAAGCTGTCTTTTTTTCTGTACAATTGATGATAAGAACAAATATTCGAGGTGAAAAGAATTTGGCGAAGAAAAAAACGAAATTCGTATGCTCGGGCTGTGGCTATGAATCTGCTAAATGGATGGGTAGATGTCCAGGATGTGGAGAATGGAATAAAATGGTGGAAGAAGTAGAAGTCGTAGCAAAAGGACCACGTGGCGCATTTCAACATTCTGCTACAGTAACCCAGAAAGCCCTTCCGATTATACAGGTTGAAGCAACTGAAGAATCCCGTGTTGCGACGGAAATGGGCGAATTGAACCGCGTTCTAGGTGGTGGCATCGTACCGGGCTCTCTAGTGTTAATAGGTGGTGATCCTGGGATAGGGAAATCTACTTTATTATTACAAGTTTCGGCTTTACTTTCGAATAAGGGGCATCGTGTACTTTATATTTCGGGTGAGGAATCCATTCGTCAAACGAAGTTACGCGCAGAGCGTTTGGGGGTTGTTTCCCAGGAGCTTTACATCTATTCCGAAACGAACCTTGAATTTTTAAACCAAACAATTGATGAAGTACAGCCGAAATTTGTCATTGTCGACTCGATTCAAACGGTCTTCCATCCAGAGGTAACGAGTGCACCAGGAAGTGTCTCACAGGTCCGTGAATGTACAGCAGAGCTTATGAGAATTGCTAAGACAAAGGGTATTGCAATTTTCTTAGTTGGACATGTAACAAAAGAAGGACAAATTGCCGGGCCTCGCATTTTAGAGCATATGGTGGATACCGTATTGTATTTTGAAGGGGAAAGACATCATAACCATCGTATTCTACGAAGCCAAAAAAACCGCTTTGGCTCCACAAATGAAATTGCGATATTTGAGATGCTTCAAGGAGGTTTAAAAGAAGTTTTAAATCCTTCTGAGCTATTTTTGCAGGAGCGCTCACAAGGAGCTGCGGGCTCAACTATCGTTGCATCGATGGAGGGGACAAGGCCAATTCTTGTTGAGATTCAGTCTTTAGTTACACCTACAAGCTTTAACTATCCTAAACGTATGGCTACTGGTGTTGACCAAAACCGCGTGCAACTACTAATGGCAGTACTAGAAAAGCGGATGGGTCTCATGCTACAAGCCCAGGACGCATATATTAAAGTTGCTGGTGGCGTCAAACTGGATGAGCCAGCTATTGATTTAGCTGTTTTAACTAGCATTGTCTCTAGTTTTAAGGATCAAGCAGTACGAGCAACGGACTGTTTTATTGGTGAAGTAGGGCTAACAGGTGAGGTGCGTCGTGTATCCCGTATAGAACAACGTGTTATTGAGGCAGCGAAGCTAGGTTTTAAAAGAGCCTTTATTCCCGCATCTAATATTGGTGGTTGGGATTTTCCACAGGGAATTGAAATTGTCGGTGTAGAAACGATAAAAGATGCGCTTAATGCCTGCTTCAGAGAGTTGTAAAAAAATGTGCATGTTGGATATTATTCTGACATGCATTTTTTCCTTCATTTTTGACGATGAATTCGGAAACTCAAGTAAGGGGATAAACGTCCTTGTTTATAGTAAGAAAAGAGTTATGAAGAAATAATATAAAACAAACTAAAATGGATGTTTGAAGAATTTTATGTAAATAATTTATCTAAGTTCAGGAACATTAAAAATAATGATATTTGATGACCTGATGAAAGATTTTCTACTGTAAACTATGTATAATCTTAACTAACAATAGGAGGTGACAGCTTGTGAAAAAATTTGTTCAAATTGCGTTTTTACTGATTGGAGGAGCATTAGGCCTTGTTTTCTTACCGCCATTATACGAATTGCTTCATCTATCATCTAATCCTTGGCTAGATAATCCTTACGTATCGGTAGCATTAGGCGCACTTTTACTTTTTACCCTTTCGTTTGCATTTTCCGATTATTTTGTGAAGCTCATTAGCTGGATGGAAGAGGTCCTGTTTAAGGTCCCTGTCGGAGATTTATTATTTGGTACGCTTGGTTTAATAATTGGCCTTATAGTCGCTTATTTTTTAGGCTTTGCTATCGATAGTGTGCAAATTCCTGTTATTACAGAGGTACTCCCTATTATCCTGTCATTTGTATTAGGGTATTTAGGCTTTCGTCTTGGTTTTAGAAAAAGAGATGAATTAATACAGCTTTTTACCTTACGGAGTAATAATACAAAGAAAAAAGCTACTGAAGGTGCTGAGATCCCAGAAGTACGAGGGAGCTATAAGCTGCTAGATACGAGCGTTATTATTGATGGTCGTATTGCGGATATTTCAGAAACAGGCTTCATAGAAGGTATCCTAGTTGTACCCCAATTTGTCCTCACGGAGCTTCAGCATATTGCGGATTCTTCTGATACGTTAAAACGCACAAGAGGTCGTCGTGGTTTAGATATTTTAAGAAAACTCCAAGATGAGCGTAAGACAAAAGTTGAGATAACGGACGAGGATTTTGAGGATGTACAAGAAGTAGATTTAAAGCTCGTACGACTTGCAAAGAAAATGGGTAACGACACGCAAATTGTCACGAATGATTTTAACCTTAATAAGGTCTGTGAGCTACACCATGTGAAGGTATTAAATATTAATGATTT
>NZ_DAMDAY010000073.1:0-21785 GCF_032093475.1 Lysinibacillus sp.
TTACTTAAAACTTTATTGATTACGTTTTGCTTGTTCAGTTTTCAAGGTTCATTTTTTAAGTCGTTTTTCAGCGACTTCTTTATATTAACATCTCACTCAAATCATGTCAACTACTTTTCGAAAAAGTTTTTTGTGTTTTTCATTGAGTTTTTGTTATGTCTTAGCGACAATTAATATAATACAATACCAAGATATTATTCGTCAACTATTTTTCTAAAAAAATATCGAGGTATTTTTAAATACCTCGATTACAAGCATACTACAGTCATAGCTCCATTTCTAGAGCTTCTTTATTTACCTTGTAATGACGGTGAAAAATCATATCACTTTTCGCAGCAATTGGTTCTATTTGAATATAGCCTTTATCCACTAAATACTCTACAAACACTTCTAAATCTACTGAGTAATTCATGAGCTCATGATGATCATGCAATTCCTGAATAGTCCACATTTCTTTTGTTTGCATGACTTCTAAAATATGCTGTGCTCCATCACGTGTACGAGAATGTATTAAAAACTCACTTGCTAAAAATAATAACTCTAAGCGCTTTTCTATCGGCTCATTACTTGTGACAAGCTCTTCATATAATTTATAGATGGCTGGCTCGATTTTTTTTACCTGTGCCCAGACCGTTACTTCAGGGTACAATCCACTATCTATAATAGAGAGACGGCCTAAATGATGTAGGGAATCAACCACATGATTATAAGCATCCAAGTAACTCCCTTTATCAAAGTACTCTTTCCCTTCTAGATAACGACGAATCAGCTTTGAAAATTGGATACCAGTTTTAATTTTACGTCCACTGTAAGGGAATTCCTGCAATTCTATTTTTAATTTATGCAAAAATTCATTACGATCAAATAAAACTCTTCCAAAGAAAATCCAATCGACTACCTTCTTATTAGAACCAATAAGCAACCATTTTCTTATTAATTTCTCCGTAACAGTATGTAGAGCAACTTTATTTCCTTCATATAGGTAATGTTTCGAAAAGACAGGCTGCTCTGCTTCTTTTACGATAATTAGTAATACTGTATCAAAAGTATCTGTAACGTTACTTTTTTCCTCACGCTTTTCCACTAAAATGACGCCTAGTGTGTTCGACTGACTTGCACGTTCTTGGTATATTGGACGCAAGACTTGCTCCATGTTCAGCCCCCCTTTTTCATGTAGATTCCATTGTTCCGTTAAAAATTCGACATACTCTAAAAGTATTCCTTCTTTCAACCTTCTCAAAGCTAAAATACTTTGCCCTTATATGTTATAGTAGATTTTAGATTGGGAGGCAAGATGAAAAATGAAACCTTATAAAAGTAAAATTAATAAAATTCGTTCATTCGCATTAGCACTAATCTTTATCGGTTTTATTGTTATGTATGGAGGTATTTTCTTTAAAAATAGCCCGATACTAGTTTTAATTTTTATGACACTTGGGGTTTTATGTATTATCGGAAGTACAGTTGTATATGCATGGATAGGATTATTGTCAACAAGAGCTGTACAAGTTGAATGCCCGAATTGTCATAAACACACAAAAGTATTAGGTCGTGTAGATATGTGCATGTACTGCAATGAACCTTTAACACTTGATCCTTCTCTAGAAGGTAAAGAGTTCGATCAATCCTATAATCATAAAGCAAAAAAATCCTAGCCCATTAAGAGCTAGGATTTTATTGTATTTTAGCAGTTACTTCTTTACATGATGGACAAGTGCCGTATATCTCTAAACGATGCGAGTGCACATCAAAGCCAGTTACCTGAGATGCAAAATGCTCAATTTCGTCGAGTCCAGGATAATGGAAATCGACAATCTTGCCACAGCATTCACAAATCATATGATAATGATCATTTGTCACGAAATCAAAGCGACTTGAAGCATCTCCATAAGTCAGCTCTTTCACAAGACCCACCTCACGAAATACGCGCAGGTTGTTATAGACAGTCGCTACACTCATATTAGGAAACTTGCCCTCAAGTGCTTTATAAATTTCATCGGCAGTAGGATGTGCCATTGATTGAATCAAATATTCCAAAATAGCATGACGCTGAGGAGTAATACGTACACCAGTTGTTTTTAACGTGTCCAGTGCATCCTGTAAATGCGTTGCAGACATCGTCATGCACCTCTTCCATAAGTATTATTAATTTATAATTGTTATAATTAGTGTATCCAATTCGCACTACTTCGTCAACAATCACATACTCTTTATCCTTCTTCTAACAATGGCTATCCCTTAATATCCCCTTGATAAATCCATAACATTTTCTAAATCAGTATCGCCCTTCAGCCATTTTATCAGACTTGGCTTAAAGATCTCTAAGCTTCGTTCAACATAACGAGAAGAATGACTTGAAATATGTGGCGATACAATAACATTTGAGAAGGACCATAATGGACTATCCGATGACAAAGGTTCTACTTCAAATACATCTAAAACAGCGTAGCCAATTTGCTCTGTTGCAATTGCTTGAATAAGCACCTTCTCATCAACCAAGTTCCCTCGACCAAAATTCATGAAAATAGCACTGCTTTTCATGGCAACAAAATGCTCTTCTTTTAATAAATGCGTTGTTTCTGGTGTTTTTGGTAACACAGAAATGACGATATCTGCATTGGGTAAGGCTTCTTTTAATTGGGCAAAGCTAATCATACTATCCATATAGGCCGCTTCTTTCCCCGAACGGTTGCAGCCAATCGTCGTTACTCCAAAAGCCTGCAATAAACGTCCAACTTCCGAGCCAATAGCACCTGGCCCTAAAATTAGCGCTGTGCTATCTCGTAATTCGGTTTGCTTTGCTTTTTTGGACCATTCACTTTTCTTTTGTTGCTCATACATCCAAGGCAAAGCACGTTTAATCGCTAAAATATGGGCTAGCATTGATTCTGCCATTGGTGTTTTATGAATTCCCCGTACATTGGAAACTAAAATACCACGTTCCATAATAGCTCGGGCTGGCATTTTTTCTATACCTGCTGAAGCAACGAAAATCCATTTCAACTTAGTTGCATATTGGATATTCTCTTCTGTTAAATCTTCACCATATGTAACTAAAATATCAGCTTGCTGAAGCTCTTCATTTGATAATCCACTGTCAAATACAAAATCAAGCTGTGGAAAATCGGTTAGCAACGGCTCACGTAAATCCGGTCTAGGTTCAAATGTAAAATAAACTCTCATTTCTCTGCCTCCCGTTCTGCTAAATAGGCATAAACTTCTTCAATATGATTTTTCACACGTACTTTGCGCCAAGCTTTTACAAGCTTACCCTCCGTATCAATTAAAAACGTTGAACGCTCTATGCCCATAAATTCCCGACCATACATTTTCTTTAAAACCCAAACACCGTATGCTTCAGCAACTGCATGATCCTCATCCACTAATAGTGAGAACGGTAAGCCGTGCTTATCAATAAATTTCGTATGTTTAGTTGCATCATCTGGACTTACTCCAAGAACAGCAGCATTTAAATGACTGAAGTCCTCAAACTTATCTCGAAAATCACATGCTTCTGTCGTGCAGCCTGGTGTCATATCCTTTGGGTAGAAATATAAAATAACATTCTGACCTTTAAAATCAGATAAATGCACCATTTCCCCCTTTTCGTTCATTAGAGAAAAATTTGGCGCCTTTTGTCCTTCCAGTAAAGTCATAACAATCTCCTCCTTTGTAGGTTCTATTTTACTCTAAGTAACAAATCAAGTCATATCTCTTAATTTCTTTGGATTTCTTACAACGATAGGTCTACAATAGATTACGTATAAAAAGTTAGGAGGCAATACAATGAATCACGCAAAATCTGAAGCAGTACACGCAGAGGCGTTACAGCACATCGTTGGTGGTGTAAACAGCCCTTCTCGTTCATATAAAGCAGTAGGTGGCGGTTCTCCTGTGGCAATGGCTCGAGGAAAAGGTGCTTATTTTTGGGATGTAGATGGCAACCGTTATATTGATTATCTAGCCGCTTATGGCCCTATCGTGACAGGACATGGTCACCCACATATTGCTAAGGCAATTACACATGCAGCAGAAAACGGAACACTTTTCGGAACCCCAACTGAATATGAGGTTACATTCGCTAAAATGCTTAAAGAAGCTATTCCTTCTATGGATAAAGTACGATTTAACAACTCTGGTACAGAGGCAGTTATGACAACCATTCGTGTTGCTCGTGCCTATACTGGTCGTACAAAAATCATGAAATTTGCAGGCTGCTACCATGGTCACTTCGATTTAGTATTAGTAGCTGCTGGCTCTGGTCCTGCAACATTAGGAACTCCTGACTCTGCAGGTGTGACGACTTCTACAGCAGAGGAGGTTATTACAGTACCGTTTAATAACCCAGAAGCTTTTACTGAGGCAATGAATAAATGGGGCGACCAAATTGCGGCTATCTTAATCGAACCTATCGTAGGGAACTTTGGGATTGTAGAACCAAACCCAGGCTTCCTTGAATTGGTCCATGCTACCGCAAAAGAAAAAGGAGCATTGACGATATACGACGAGGTTATCACTGCTTTCCGCTTCCACTATGGTGGAGCTCAAAATTTACTTGGCCTCACACCTGATCTGACTGCACTTGGTAAAGTTATTGGTGGTGGTTTACCCATCGGTGCTTATGGTGGTCGTAAAGAAATTATGGATACAGTTGCACCACTTGGCCCAGCTTACCAAGCAGGGACAATGGCTGGGAATCCTGCCTCAATGCAAGCTGGGATTGCCTGCCTAGAAGTGCTACAAACACCAGGTATTTACGATGAGATGGATCGACTAGGTGGTATTTTAGAAAATGGTATTTTAACGGCGGCTAAAAAACACGGTGTAACTATTACATTAAATCGTCTTAAAGGAGCACTAACTATTTACTTTACAGATGTGAAAGTAGAAAACTATGAGCAAGCTGAAAACTCTGACGGTGAAATCTTTGGGCGCTTCTTTAAATTAATGCTAGAACAAGGTATTAATTTAGCGCCATCTAAATATGAGGCTTGGTTCCTAACAACTGAGCATACAGAAGCAGACATTCTTGAAACCATTAAAGCTGTAGATTATGCTTTTTCTCAATTGTCATAATGTGTCAATAAAAAGGCGACTTACGAGTTAAGTCGCCTTTTTCTTATTCATGCATGCAAATCTATGTATTTTATGTGCACTTCCTTCTATAATGTAAAGAAACTAAAAAAATATTAGACAGAAAGGACATCTTTATGAAATTAGGTGCCCGTGTATTTAAAACTGGTGTTGCTATCGTTTTTGCCCTGTTTATTGCAGAGTTATTAAAACTACCTTCACCTGTTTTTGCTGGAATTGCAGCCATTTTTGCGATTCAACCTTCTATTTATCGTTCTTATCAAACCATTGTAGAGCAAGTACAAGCAAATATTATAGGAGCGACAATTGCCGTCATTTTCGGCTTACTTTTTGGCCATCATGTTGTAGCCATTGGTATAGCTGTCATAATTGCTATTGGTTTAATGTTAAAGTTTAAACTTGAAAAATCACTTTCGCTGGCATTGGTGTCAGTCGTAGCTATTATGGAGTTTCAAGGCGATGACTTTTTAACGTTTGGTTTAATACGCTTTGTGACAATCTTGGTTGGGGTGTTGGCAGCATTTGTTGTAAACCTATTTTTCCTACCACCAAAATACGAGGTAAAACTATTCCGCAAAATCTATATTTTACAGGATGATATTATTCGTTGGACACGACTTGCTGTACGTCAGGCTTCTGAACATACCTCTACAAAGGCAGCATTAAGTAAATTTAAAAGTCGTATGTTACGAGTGGATACATTGTACGATTTATATAAGGAAGAACGAAATTACTTAAAAAATAAAAAGTATGTGAAAGCACGTAAACTAGTGGTCTATCGTCAAATGATTTTAACTTCCAAAAAAAGTTTAGAACTGCTTCAGCGGTTGCATAACCATGAAAATGAACTAGCTCAGCTACCTACACAATTTCACTTAATGATTCAAGAGCGACTTGATTCCTTGCTAACTTACCATGAGCAATTACTCTTAAAATATACAGGGAAACTTAAGCCTGAGCATTCAGAGTGGAGCAAAAGCATTGACTATGTCCAACGCAATGAGCTAATGGAAATTTTCATCAAGCAAATTAACTTTGCTCGCGAAGAGGGCGATACAGAATTTTCTAGCTATCATTTACTTTATATTTTATCGCGCATATTAGATTATGAAGAAAATCTAGAGCATCTAGACACGCTTATCGTGTCTTACCAAAGCTACCATGGACATGAAATTAATGTAGAATTTGAAGAAGAGTTCATCTAGTTAGTATTTTAGGGTGGTAGATTATTTTATTCAGCGGGTTTTGAACACCCGCTGAATACCTCGCCCCCTAGAAAAAGAAATCTGTTGTATTTACATACAAAAAATCCCCCAAGTAGTAATCTACTTAGAGGAAGTGAATTAATGCCGCAATGTTAACAGTTGTTGCTCTGCTTGCTGACGCTTAATGGTTTGCTCATCACGTAAATGCTGATAATTTGCAATACCTGAAACAATAATATCCCACATTTCTTCTAGGCTCTGCGTTGTGCTAGATTGTTGAGCCATAGCAGTACTTAATTGAACCGCTTCCTTGCTGGCTCCCCCAAATTGCTTCATACGGTCTTCAAAGGCAGATGCTGATTGACTTTGTAATTGTTGACGTCTTTCATTAACTGCATTCATCAAACCCATTTTAAAAACAGGAATGGTTTTAACAAAAGCCCCATTAATTTGTTCAATCAACTCACTGTTACCATTTCGCAGCATGTCAATTTGAGGGGCAGTTAAAATGGCCACCATACGCGACTTTTCCAACTCGTCTATTTTCTGCTGGAGTAACTCGGCAATAGCTTGCAAACGATTCAGCTCCATTTTTGCTACCTGATTGCCTGCCTCTCCCTGTTTTTCATACATAGGGATTAATGTTGTTTGTACTTCATGTAATTTCATATCTGTTGCTACGATATATTTTTCCAGCTCTAGATAGTACGTTAAATCTTCATTATATAATCGTGCAAGTATTCGATTATCCTTAGCTAATTCTTCTTCCATAAGCACAAATTGATAATGAATTTTCTCAATATCTCTACCAAGTACATTGTATTTTTCAAATAGATCGTCATCATTTTTAGGTTTACGTGCAAAGAGCTTTTTAAAAAACCCTCTTTGCTCAGCAAAATCTTTTTTGTCAAATGACAACATTAAAGTTTCAAGCTGCTTAAATAATGTATTTGATTCAAAAGAGGCAGAGCGGGTAACGATATCTAATAGTTGATCAGAGAACTTTGCTAATTTTGTCGCTGGTTCTTTTCCCAATGCCATTAGCTCTATCTGGTTTTTTATATTGATTTGATTGGCAATTTGCTGTATCTCTACATGTTCTCTTAATTGTTCTTTAACGGCTGCTGCTGTTTCAGGTGTTAGCTGTTCCAGCGATAACGAGATATTTGACATTTGTGCTGCCTCCTTCCTACCATCAGAAAAAACGATTAAAGAGCTTTTTGATGATTTTGTCGGGTGCCTTTTTTTGCTGCTTAGGTTCCTCATAGTGCAAGTCAAACAGCATATGTTCTAAACGATGTACATCGTAAGTATCCTCTTGCAAATGCTTTTCTAAGTCTAACTGTCCTGTTGGATTATATAAGATAATATCCATTCCAAAGCGATTTAAAAATGCTAATAATGCAATATCTTCACGCGATAATGCTGGCTGTTGAGGCGCCTGGAATAACACGATTTTGGGTACCTCTTGTGAATAATCAAAGCCTTGCAGTAACCGTAAGATATCTTGAGGAATCATCGATAGTTGTTTAAATATAAATAACTGTAAATCATATAACGTTTCATTTGGCTGTTGTTTTAACATTGGTTGTTCACATGACGTTTTTATTGTGTGGGCAATTGCATGCTGTAGCTCGAATGTTAATTCACCATATTGCCACCAATCGCTTTGCATAATGCGCTCTACAGATAGTTCACCATTCACGAGACAATGCTTATAGTGAAAATGAAAATTGGCCCTGCTCGTAGTTGTAAAAGGGAAGTCCTGTACAAAAACAGTTTGTGGACTTGCTAGTAACTGATGCATATAATGCCAATACTCTTCTCGTTTACTCGAAACCCCACTTATTTTTGCAAAGATGACTGGAATGACTACCTCGTTGCCAATTACCTCAAATTGTGGTCGAACCAATGCTTTTTCTTTAGCATAAATAAAAATATCATCATATGTCATCCGTAATGTTAATGACCGTGGCATAAAATCCTTAAACTGCCAAGGCTTATAAACACCTGATTGCTGATCATGCATTAATTGCTCGAAATGTTGACTAGAACGATAACCTACAGTTGCCTGGCGATCACGGAGCTTGTCAGGAAATGGCTGTAAAGTTGTTTGGTTGGGATATGAGTATGTGATGGAAAACGACTCTGTAGGATCAATTTCAGCGAACTCATCTATTTTAGCTGGATGAAAAATTAATACATCACATCCAAGCTCCATTAAAAGTAATAAAAAATAACGTTGGCTAACCGTTGTGTCCCCATACCAAACAACTTTTGGAAAATCATCTGTTGGATTCATTGTTTTTGTCCATTGAATCCAATGATTTTTTAACCATTTCACCATATCAATTAAAAAACGGCGAAATTCATTTGATAGCAGACCTAGTGATTGTTGTTCTTGAAAGAGCTCCACAACTTTAATAGTTGCTAGCTGTAAATGTCGATTCATTACGCTATCATCATGTTTGGGAATTAACTGATGGCCATACATCATCGCCACTAAACGGTTAATTGATAGCCCTTTTGGCGTTTGTTGATGCTGCGATAAAATGGTTTGTATAGCCTGAAAATCCTTTTGCTCAATATGCTTATTTAATTCTTCACTTAAAATATGGATCTGAGGGTTTTGTGACAATGTAAATAATGAATTAAAATAATCATCTTCTTCGATTGGTACGCCTAATACACGAACCGCAATCCTGCTAAAACTCACTTGCTGTGCTGTTTCCTCATAAAATGCACGATCCCTTGGTGAATCTTGAAACGCCTGTAGCCAATCATCAGGGTGACGCTCCAACACTGATTTAATTGTGATTGTTTGCATACAAACGCACCTCCTCAAAATCATCCTCAGCATATGCTGAGGATTTCAATTGTCATAGGACGACTCTACCTTATGACTACAAAAAATATTTGAATAACCTATACAACGGTTTGGTGTGAAGCTATTTGCAAGACCATTTCTAGCAAGTCCTTTGTAAATGCTTCACCGTTGTGAGCCGAGTAAGTTGTATTTTGTAGAATTTTTGGCTGTTTATCCTTTAAATCTCCGTGGTTCAGTGTAAAAGCTACATCAGCTATTGCCAGCATTCCATAATCCATAATAGAGTCACCCGCTGCTATATGCACATCGTATGTACAGAATTCTTTTATATATTCGATAGCCGCTTCCTTTGTCAGTACCTTTGGCATAAAATACAGTTTTTTACCTTGTAGAAGAACATACCAACCATGAGCATCAAACTCTTGAATTATAGCTTGTAATTCATCGTGGGGTAAAACTTCAATATCCACATGATGGACGTAAAAAAGATCATCTATATACAAAGTACGTTGTAGCCATGTTTCAGATTGAATGGTATAAAAATGCTTTAACATATCCTCACGAGGAATAGAGGAATCCTCGATACGTCTGCTTAAGATTTTCGTCCATTTTTCATATGGCTGACCCTTTTCTAATATTGTACCCCCATTGCTTGCAATTGCAAAAGTAGGACACAAATCATTAATAAAATGGATTCTCTTATATTGATGTAACGCCCTAGTCGTAACAGGTACAAAGAGTGTTTGTTGATGTACCTGATGTAATAGTGTTGCGGTTGCCTGCGTCATCATACTCATTGCTTCCTCAGCTTTGTGTTCAACTACCAATGTCTCTGTAGCAGGTGGAAACAGTTTCATCATATGTTTAGAATAAATAAGTGTTCTATCTAAATCCGATGTAAATAGTATCATCTTAATCTCCTCTATATTTCTTTTATTAAACCACAACATGCATAGGACATATTAGAATATTCTTCTATTACTATATGTTTTTCTTGGGCAAGAAATAAAATATGTTGCAGTTCATCCATGTACCGCGGATTAATTAAAATTTTCCAAGGTAAACGTCGCAGCAAAACTCTTGTCGTCTCACCAACACCCGGTTTGATAAAATGAATATTATCAATACAAAAATCTCGTTGAATATTTTGCACAGACTTCATGCCCTCCCAAGTAATTGGAGATTCGTCCTGCTTTTGTAATTGTTGCATAATTGTACTCTGCACCTGTTCAAAGCATGTGACAATACGTTCTATGTACAGATTGGAGACGTCTAGATCCTCTAATTCTTTATAGTATTTAGCACCATGAAAGTCGTTCGCATCCATAAATTGTCGATTTAAAACCGTTCTACTCACCAATCCCGATACAGTCGAATTTAAACAAGCAGATGGTATTAAAAAGTCTTCTCGAGTACCATAAATGGCTGCACAATGCCCAGGATCGGCCAATACAGCTAAATTGGCATTCAATTGCCCTTGGTATTGCGCATTAAATTTTTGACAGGATTGAATTAATTCATTGGTAATTGCCCCTTTACCAGTCCAACCATCGATAAATTGAAGACAGCCGAGAGGATGCTGTGTCAAAATGAAAAGAATGGCTGTTTCATCAAAACCGCGACCGCGCAAAATAGAGATGGAGTAATGCGGAACATTCACCCTATAACGCATAGATATATAGCGTTTGATTAAAATGCCGATAGGTGTACCTGCTCGGGCTAAACTAACAAGAATTAAATTGTCTAACCCCCTACTTTCGATTATTTGCTCTGCCACTACGCCAACAGCAATTGCAATTCTTTCTGCATAAGCGTCTAACGTTTTATAAAAAAGATTCATATACGTATCGGATGGTTGCTTCTCTATTGGTAGCATTTCTGAATAATGTGTGCCTGATTGAATAAGCTGCTCACGTTTCTCATTATCCATTTCAAGAAATACATTTCCTATATCACGCAATAAAAAAGTAACGTCCTCTGGCGCATAGCTGCCCATTTTATCTGGCTGTAAAGTCGATATCATCATTCAACCTCCTATTCATGCATACAAATCACATATATTGTAGCGCTACTAACTTCTTGTAGTGCCTTTACCATACGGGCAACTACCTCTTTACTTGCTATACGTTCCACCACAACAAAAAGTTCCGTGTAGGACTGACTTTCAACATTATATAAATAATTTTGAACCCCATTATTTTCTGGACTCTCAAAGGCAATTTTTTCTGTAATCACATACCCAACATCATCCGAGCAATAAATTGGACTGCGCGTGGTTGATTGAAAATATACATCGTTCCCTAAGTAAGAGGCAATTTGCATAGGAACATACATAAACTCACCTGTTCCAATGACAAGTGCTGGTCCATCTGTACGTAGCCCTTTTAATTGCTGGGCGATTACTTGTAGCATTTCCTTTTGTTGAACATGTTGTTTTGAAGTAAGCATAAATCTTCCTGTTGCTACTAAATAAGGTTGTTTGTTTACTAAACCGTTCTCTGCAACTGATTGGAAAGTTTTGCGATCAGCAGACACTTGAATTGGCCACAATGTCATATCCTGTGCACTCTGTGTTTGTACGCTTGGCTGTATGCTTGTTAAGCTGGGAGTCCCTGAACAACTAAAATGTCCACACATGATTGCGATGAACTCAATAGAAATATCCCACTGATCCTCTAAATTTTTAAAGAGCATTTGCTGCTGCTCGGAACGCCAATCTAAAATAGATAACACAGCATATTGCCTAACTAACGGAAATTTCTTTCTTAACGTTTGAATAATGTTAATGACCGTATTACCAGTAGTAATCTCATCATCAATTAACACGATGCGTTTAGCTTGCAGTAAAGCTTCAGGATCTTCCGTATAAATTCTATGGCTTGTCGCATGTGAGTGTTCTTCCTCAAATGTAATAAATGGCTCTAAATCAGGAAGAACTTCACGTGTTGTGTGGATGTACATAGCGTTTGAATGGAACGCATTAAATACTGCATGTCCTAGGGCAGTAGCCGTCTCAGCAAATCCTATAAACAATGTTTCTTGTGCTAACTCTATGCTGCCCTCAACGGAATTTTGAACCTCATCGAACCTATTCCCATCTTTTAAAGCTTTTACAACGGCATCCGAAGTCATTGCTTTATCTCCAGTAAGATTCTCATGATACATCAAGGCTAAAAGAGCTCCAGTCAGTAAAGGGACTTGTGGGCGTACAGCTAAATGTTTACCTAGAACGGTGCTTACAAACAAAAATTGCCTTTTCTTATTAATACGGGCTGCCATTTTAAATAAATCAGTTAGTTCAAATTGGTGCGGATTGGAGGTAATTTCAATATCGATTGAATAATCCGGTAAAATACTTAATTTACTCATTTGTTGTTGCATAAATACTACCACCTATATCAGAGTTTAATAAGAGTGAGGCAAAATCAACGGATTCATGATATACGCCATAGACATGTGCCTGTTTTACTATTCGCTGTGCCCATCTCATATGTGGTTTGATTTCATTCATTTTATTAGCATGATGGCTTTTCATCACACCTTTACGGCCATCATTATTTTCTATAATACTTAGCGCATCTAGATATTCTTCAAAGGAAATCGCATATAATGCATGCACGACTCGAATATGACTAGGATGAATAATCGTTTTACCCACAATGCCATTTTGTTTGTCCATGAGAACTTCTTTCATTAATCCATCTAAACAATCGTCTAATAATGCTTTCCTCGTATCAAGTGCACCCTTCTCGCTAAATGGTGTTTCTCTTAATGCAGGCTTCAATACACGCTGATTACTAAAATACTCCCACACTGGCCCAGATATAACAAAGCCATCTTCCTCGCGACCAAGGATATTAACAATATCTGCAATACAATCTCGAATTACACTAATATCATAAATAGTAGAGTCCATACGGCGGCGAATACCGTAAATACCACAGAAATCAGTTGCACCAATACGTACATTTAATACACGGTTTCTGTATTGATGTAGAACTTCTTTAATGCCTAATAATGCTTCCATGCGAGATTCCTTATAGAGGACCTCATGACTCTCTAAAATCGGCATACCATATAAAACTAAATCATTCTCTAAAATTGTTTGTTCTAGAATTTCAAAATAACAGGCGCCTTTTGCTGCTGTAAATTTCGGGAAAACATAGCCAGTTAGGATTTCTTGCTTTTTTCCTAAAGCAGTCGTTAAATAACGAAATTGTTCAACATGACGTACACGAATAAAAAGCAATGGAAGATCTTCAAGTAGTAGTTGTTTTTGTTGGTAGAGCTCGTATAACTCGCTCATATCCTCAATCAACTTTGCTTCACAATCTACTAATTCTATATCCCCTACGGCATCCTCCAGATCAATAACGAGTGATGTGAGTTCTTTATATTTTTGTGATTGAATCAAACTCACAATTGTAGGCATGGAAGCAGGCATATATAAAGTAGCGCCTAGGGCATATGACAAAATATCTGGCGATTCCCATTTTGTAAAAGGCTGTGGCTTCTTATAAAAAATAGTCTCTGCTTCTGTTGCAAAGTGTTGCATCGTATCCTCTCCCCAATAACTATGCCTTTTGTGAAAAAAGCACTGTATCAGCCTGTTCCATACAGACCAATACAGTGCCTTGTTTACACTGCTGTTTTCTTATTCATCTTGTGTGCAACAAATGTCAATAAGAATGCAGCAATTAATAAAGAAAAATTTCATTTGAAAGATGGTGCCAAATATAGTAGCAATTTTCAGTGCAATACGATAAGGCTTCAAGATACAGGATCTGTAAAACTGGTCACCTCACAGTTTTTCACATCACCCAAGACCCTTCAGCGTATACCTACCCTACTCATTACTGTAGGCCATATGCGTTGATTAATGCTGCTAGTCCACCTTGATAGCCTGAGCCTACTGCAGCAAATTTCCACTCACCGTTATGACGGTACAGCTCACAAAAAACTACAGCCGTTTCAATACTAAAATCTTCGCCTAAATCATAACGTAATACCTCAGATCCAGTCTCTTCATTCGTCAAACGAACATAGGCATTTAAGACTTGTCCAAAGTTTTGATGGCGCCCCTCTGCATCATAAATGGTAACCGTCACCACAATCTTTTCAATTTGAGGAGACACTTGCTTTAGGTTCACAAGGATTTTCTCATCATCCCCATCACCTTCACCTGTCCGGTTATCACCAGTATGAACAACAGATTGGTCTGCACTTGCTAAATTATTGTAAAAGATAAAGTCCTGCTCATTACGACACTTGCCTGATGCATCTAATAAAAATACAGATGCATCAAGGTCAAAGTCTTGCCCACCATCGAATTGCTTAACGTCCCAGCCCAAGCCAATTCCGATGCTGTTTAAACCAGGATCTTGCTTTGTTAAATCAATTCGTTGCCCTTTACTTAATTGAATAGCCATTCAAAATCTCCCTTTCTGTCCAAAGATGAAATTTTAGTTTACGCTCAAGCCATAGTCATTACATAAAGCAGCTAGGCCACCCTGATAGCCAGCACCAATTGCGTTAAATTTCCATTCACCGTTATGACGATATAATTCACCGACTACAATAGCTGTTTCAATACTGAAATCCTCACCTAAATCATAGCGAATAATTTCTTCATTGGATGCAGCATTTATAATACGAATATAGGCATTCGATACCATTCCAAAGTTTTGACTGCGAGATTCCGCATCATGAATAGTTACCGTGAATGCTAGACGTTGAACATGAGCAGGAACTTGAGTTAATGCGACTTTCACCACTTCATCGTCACCTTCACCGACACCTGTTAAATTATCACCTGAATGCTCTACTGAACCGTTTCCACCAATTGTATTGTTGTAAAAAATAAAGTCATTTTGATCTGCTACTTTCCCTGTATCAGCAAGTAAAAATACAGATGAGTCTAAATCAAAATCATGACCACCATCATATTTATTTGTATCCCAGCCTAATCCTACCACAACATTTGTTAATCCTGGATTTGTTTTTGTTAAATCTACCTTTTGACCTTTTTGTAGTGAAATGCCCATATTTTTATTCCTCCTATTTAGTCATTTATTTATTGATATCTTCGAACAACGTCGCCAAGTTTCAAATCATTTGTTCCCGTACCAACTGCAGCAAATTTCCATTCATTATTATGGCGGTAAATCTCCCCACAGACTAACGTCGTTAAATTCGAATAATTATCAGTTAAATTATAACGAATTAGCTCACTTCCTGTCCTGTCATCATACACACGAATATATGCATTTTGAATCATACCAAAGTGTTGGTTACGCCCTGCTGCATCGTAAATGTTTACAACAAACACAAGCTTGTTATATTGAGTTGGCACAGACGATAGCTCAATTGTAATTACCTCATCATCCCCATCGCCGTCACCTGTTAAATTATCACCTGAATGTTGAACAGAGCCGCATTTACTTGTTAATTTTCCAAAATAAACAACATCGTCTCCCGCAATAACCTTATCATCTTGCAGCATTAATACAGATGCATCACAGTCAACGCTTCGTCCACTACCGCTATTTCTACTAGAAAATAAACCGCCTAAAAAGCCGCCGCTTTTCTCTTGCCCTACAGGGTCCCAGCCTAAGCCTACTTTAATTTTATTTAAACCAGCATTTCCTTTTGTTAAATCAACACGTTGCCCTTTTTGTAAATTAATCCCCAATTTTAACACCCTCCTAAAATATGTATTTCAACTGAAAGATTATATGGTAAGCAATAATCTACTATGATAAAAATTTTCTACTTTTTAAGTCTAAATTAACATGACAAAAAATTCAATTAATGGCTCCAGAAAGATAATTTCACTTATTTTTGAAAAGCAGTTTGGTCCACTACTATAATTTAGAACGTTTTTGCTGTAAAAGAGTTCCTATTTACCCCTTTGTTCATGTTTGCCAAGTAGCTGAAAAAAACCTTCTAACTTGTAGAAGGTGTAATGTATTAACTAGCTTTTCATTTTTGGATCAAGTGCATCTCGTAGTCCATCACCCATTAGGTTAAAGCCTAGAACTGTTAGCATAATAGCTAAACCAGGGAAAATCATTGTCCAAGGAGCATTTAATAAATACTTCCGCGCATCGGCTAGCATTTTTCCCCATTCTGGTGCTGGAGCTTGAGCCCCTAGTCCAAGGAAACCTAACGCTGCCGCTTCAATAATAGCTGTCGCAATAGCAAGCGTTCCTTGTACAATAATAGGTGTCATAGAGTTCGGCAAAATATGTGAAAATAATATTCTTGAATCCCGCATGCCAATTGCTTTTGCTGATACGATATACTCCTCTTCCTTGACACTCAACACTTTTGAGCGTATTAAACGACCAAAATTAGGTATGTTAATAATTGCAATAGCAATTAATGCATTTTGTAAGGATGGTCCAAGCACTGACACGACAGCAATCGCTAATAGCATACTAGGGAAAGCTAGCATAATATCAAAAATACGTGAAATAACTGTATCAATCCATTTTCCATAATAACCTGCAATAATTCCAAGCAAACTACCAACAATTACGGATAAAACTACTGAAAAAAAGCCTACCCATAACGAAATTCGTGCACCATGAATGATTCTAGAGAAAATATCCCGCCCAAAATCATCCGTACCAAACCAATGTTCACTTGTTGGTGCCAATAAACGTTTTGATAAATCTTGTTCATTTATCCCCTGTGGCGCCAAATATGGGCCTAAAATAGCAAGTAAAATAAAAAATAGTACAATTCCTGCACCTACTAAAGACACTTTGCTCTTTTTAAAGCTTCGCCAGCCTTCAAGCCATGGGCCTACTGCCTTTTCTTGAACAGGTGCTGCTTCTTTTTTTATGTCAATTGCTCCAGTCATCATTGCAACTCCCTTCTATTTGTATTTAATACGTGGATCAATCACTGTATACAACAAGTCCACGATTAAGTTAATCATGATGAAAATAAATGCAACGATTAGGATACCTGATTGAATGACCGGATAATCCCTGAAGCCAATCGCATCATAAATATAACGACCAATGCCTGGCCAACTAAAAATCGTCTCTGTTAAAATGGCACCGCCTAACAGTAATCCTGTTTGTAAACCGATTACCGTTAATACAGGAATAACAGCATTTTTTAATGCATGCTTATAAACCACAATAAACATTTTTTGTCCTTTAGCTCGTGCGGTGCGTACATAATCTGAACGCATCACTTCAAGCATGGATGCCCTTGTGATTCTTGCAATAATAGCCATCGGAATCGTCGCAAGCGCAACACCTGGTAATATTAATCTCTTTAAAACTTCAATGAATTGATCGAAGCGTCCTTGCATGAGCGTATCTAGTAAATAGAAATGGGTTATGGCGGTTACAGGATTACGAACATCATCTCGACCTGAAGTAGGCAACCAGCCAAGCTGACTACTAAATGTCCACTGCTCCATTAAACCTAGCCAAAATACGGGTACAGATACACCAACTAGTGCCACAACCATAGCAATGTAATCGAACCAAGAATTTTGGAACCAGGCAGAAATAATGCCAGCATTAACACCTATAACAATAGCAATAATCATAGCAAAAAATGCAAGCTCAGCCGTTGCTGCTAGATACGGAAATACTTCCTCTGATACAGGTAATTTTGTACGTAAAGACACCCCTAAATCTCCCTGAAAAATACCTGCTAAATAACTAAAATATTGTGTATACCAAGGCTTATCTAATCCTAAACTTGCGTTTAATGCCTCGACCGCCTCTTTTGTTGCCTGTTGTCCTAAAATAACTTGTGCTGGATTTCCAGGTATTGCACGTATCAACATAAAGACGATAAAAGTCATTCCAAGCAAAACTGGGATTAGTTGAAGTAATCGTCTCCCCATATAGTGAAGCATTTTCATCACCTCTCTATGATTTTCATAATCTACTTTGAAGTCTATATACTGTTGAAAGGTTAAGCTTTCACCAAACGGCTTTAATGTTTAGATGAGATCTTTCATACAGAGTAAAGGATTGGATTTCCTTTACTAGAAAAGAATCTGCTAGAATTCCACGGCTTACCCGCAGAAAAGCAAGCAGATTCTTTACATACCTCTTTATTATTTAAGAATGCAGTTTACTATTGAATATCTATTGCATCTAAACGGTCAGAACCAGTTGGATGCGCAATATAATTTGTAACTTTCTTGTTAGCAGCTAAAATTGGTGTTGAGTGAGCAAGAGGAACCCATGGAGCATCCTCAGAAATAATAACTTGTGCCTGCTTATACAATTCATTACGCTTATCTTCATCAATTTCAGTTTGCGCAGCTGTTAATAACTTGTGTAATTCTTGGTTGTCGTAGAATGTATAGTTATTAGAGCCAATATTATCACCGTCTAATAATGAATAAAGGAAGTTATCTGCATCTCCATTATCCCCTGTCCAGCCAAGTAAGAATGCATCCGCTTCACCCTTTTCAGCTTTATCTAAATAAGTTGCCCATTCATATGACACAATTTTAGATTTAATGCCCACATCTTCTAAATTCTTTTGAATCGCTTCAGCAATTTTTTGTCCGTCCGGCATGTATGGACGTGGAACTGGCATTGCCCATAGCTCAATTTCCTTACCATCATAGCCTGCTTCAGCAAGTAATGCTTTCGCTTTTTCAGGATCATAAGTATAGCCTGTTACCTCATCGTTATAGCCTGTAATTACCGGTGGCATTGGGTTTTTCGCTGGCTCTGCTAAGCCTTCATAAAATGCATCTACTAAAGCTTGTTTATCAATTGCATAGTTGACTGCCTGACGTACTTTGACATTATCAAATGGAGGACGAGTTACTGTTAAACCAAGATATCCAACGTTCATAGATGGACGTTCAATTAACTGTAGATTTGCATCGCCTTCAATTGTTCCTTTATCAGATGGACTTAAGCCATCAGCTACATCAATATTACCTGCGATTAAATCATTTAAACGTGCAGAGTTTTCAGGTATAGAACGATAAATAACTTTATCTAGTTTTGGATAACCATCAATATAGTAATCTGGATTTTTTTCAATTGTGATAGAATCATTTCGTACCCAGCTAACAAACTTGAATGGACCTGTTCCTACAGGATTTGTTGATAATCCTTCTTCATCTGCCTCAAAGGCTGTTGGAGAAGCAATCGCAAATGGAGACATGGCTAAATTTTTCAGGAACGGTGCTTGTGGTTGGCTTAGCTTAAATACAACTGTATAGTCACCCTCAGCAGTTACTGAGTCAATAATTTGCTTGCCACCAACGACAAATTGAGTACTAAAGTATGGATATTTATCAGTACTTGATTTCCAACGTTCAATATTTTTAACAACTGCCTCGGCATTGAAGTCTGTACCATCATGGAATTTAACACCTTCTTGGAGCTGGAAAGTATAAGTCAATCCATCCTCTGATGCCTCCCAAGATTTTGCTAGACCAGGATTAATTGTTACATCTCTCTCACCAAAGTTTACAAGCGTCTCGTAAATATTAGCTGTCACTGTAAAGGATTCACCGTCTGTGACAACAGCAGGGTCTAGTGCTACAGAATCTCCACCACGACCATAAACTAAAATTTTTGGTTCACCACTGCCAGCTGAATCGCCACCAGTTGATGTATCTTTACTACCCGTATCCTTAGTATCTGAGCCGCCACAAGCTGCTAAGATCGTCGAGAGAATAAGGAGTAGCATTACACCCAAGGTCCAAAGCTTCTTTTTCTTCATTGATTTTCCCCCTATGTCGTTTTTATATCATTTAATGTTGGAGCGCCTCATACAGATGGCAAGCAACATAATGACCTGGTTTTACTTCTTGCATTTTAGGCACTACTTGTGAGCATTGTTCCTTTTTAAAAGGACATCTCGTATGGAAAGTACAACCGCTCGGCGGATTTGATGCACTTGGGATATCTCCAGAAATAATAATCTGTTCACGCTCAAATGTAGGATCGGGAACTGGAACTGAAGATAAAAGTGCCTGTGTATATGGATGAAGCGGTTCAGCATACAAGTCCTCACTCGCTGTCAACTCAACTAATTTACCTAAGTACATTACGCCAACACGATTGCTAATGTGACGTACAACCCCTAAATCATGTGATATAAAAATATACGTTAGCTTTAAATCTTTTTGCAGCTTTTGCAATAAATTCAAGACTTGTGCCTGAATGGACACATCTAGCGCCGAGACTGGCTCATCCGCAATAATTAAGCGAGGGTTCGTCATCAATGCTCTAGCAATGCCAATACGCTGCCTTTGCCCTCCACTAAACTGATGCGGATAACGCTTGATATGATATCCATTTAACCCAACAATCTCCAGGAGCTCCAACACTTTTTGTTTTCGCTCTTTGGCATTACCGATGCCATGGACAATTAGTGGCTCCTCTAATATTTTGCCGATATTATGGCGCGGATTTAATGAGGCATAAGGATCCTGAAAGATCATTTGGATATCCCTGCGTGCCTTCCTCATTTCGTTATTAGATAATTCTGAAATCATTTTACCTGCGAATTCTATTTTACCTTCAGTTGGCTCTAGCAAACGCATTAATAGGCGACCCGTCGTCGATTTGCCACAGCCAGATTCTCCAACAATACCTAATGTCTCTCCTTCAAACACTTCAAACGAAACATCATCTACCGCCTTTACATCCCCTGCATGAGAATTAAGGACACCCTTTCGAATAGGGAAATATTTCTTTAAACCATCAACCTTTAATAACGCTTTCGACACGTTGCTCCACCTCCTGCTCCTCTAGTAAAAAACATCTTGATTTATGGTTCTCTGCTGCCTCAAATAAAGGTGGTGTTTCCTGTAAACAGCGTTCCATCGCATATTCGCAGCGTGCCGCAAAGCGACAACCAACTTGAATACTTCCAGGTTTAGGAACACTGCCAGGGATGGAGTATAGATTATCCTTTTTATAGCGCATATCAGGCACTGATTGAATAAGACCTTGTGTATATGGATGTTTAGGATTCTTAAAAATTTCTTGAATCGGCGCCTCCTCTACAATTTGTCCAGCATACATAACAATCACACGCTCACACGTTTCTGCTACAACACCCAAATCATGTGTAATTAACAATACAGCTGTATTCAATCTTTTATTTAAGTCTTTCATTAGCTGTAAAATTTGTGCCTGAATGGTAACATCCAATGCAGTTGTTGGCTCATCTGCAATTAGTACCTGAGGGTCACAAACCAGTGCCATGGCAATCATCACCCTTTGGCGCATCCCTCCAGATAGCTGATGCGGATAATCTTTTAGTAGGTCCTCTGCTCGTGGTAAACCTACAAGTTTCATAATGTCGATTGCTCTTGAAACCGCTTCCTTTTTTGACCACTTAGGATTATGAATTAATATAGCCTCTTTGAGCTGATCACCGATTGTAAATAAAGGGTTTAGAGAAGTCATCGGTTCTTGGAAAATCATTGCTATGTCTCTACCACGTATTTTTTGCATTTGTTTATCTGTACATTTCGCAAGGTTTTTGCCATCTAGCAATATTTCACCACTTGTAATTTTTCCTGGTGGTGATGGAATTAACCCCATGATGGATAGCGACGTAACACTTTTACCACTTCCCGATTCCCCTACAATCCCTAAAATTTCTCCTTCATGGACAGAAAAATCGATATCGTCTACAGC
>NZ_DAMDAY010000074.1:0-12101 GCF_032093475.1 Lysinibacillus sp.
GTAAGACACTTGTGTTTTTTTATTTTATAATTTTTTCGTGAAACAAATGATACGATTAGCTTCCGTAAAGCCTAGCTGCAGATGGACCTGTAAACTTTCTTCGTTGTGCATTTCACAGTCGCTGGCAAATTCTAAACAGCCTTTCTCCTTGGCCCACTGTTCACAACGTTCGACCAGTTGTCTTGCATAGCCTTGCTGTCGATACCCCTCCTTAACGAAAAGTCCTTCAAGATAGCCAACTGGACTAGAATCGGTACCCTCTACATAATCCGTTCGTAATTGACATTGGGCAAATCCAATTGCGTTGTCATAGTCGTATGCGAGAAAAATAGCTGCGCTATCTTCCGTTAGTAGCTTTTCCATTTCTTCTGTAAATTCCTCGATCGTATGATTCGGCCAAAGCAATAAGGCCAATGTAGCTGCTGCTAGCGCGTCCTGTTGTTTCGCTTGTTGTATCATCTGGAACCTCTCCTTGTTGTTTTATGGTAAAAAATGAAACGAAATGAATTTTAGCACGTACAAAGTAATAAGAGCTCTTGATGTTATGCTTATTGTAACATCAGGATCTACAGAGGGGGTACCTATGAATGTCACTCTTACAAAGGTTGATTGAACAGGCGAAAACACCAAATGGATGGATCGGCTCCTGGATGCTACGGATTATGAATATCACGCATCGAGGTATGAATGCATGGTTTATTAGACAAGGGGCTATTAATGATGGAGATCGTGTGTTGGATATAGGGTGTGGTGGAGGAAAAACACTCCAAATTTTATCAAAATTGAATCCAAATGGTATAATCTATGGTATCGATATCTCCTCACAAGCCGTAAAGGAATCGATTAAAATGAATGAAGCACAAGTCAAAAATGGCACCGTTATTGTCAAGGAGGCAAGTGTATCGAGTATTCCATACGAGGACCAATTTTTTGATGCCATCACTGCCTTTCAAACACATTATTTTTGGCCATCGTTAGAGCAGGACGTTACGGAAGTATGGCGTGTGCTAAAAAGCGGAGGGAAATTGATTATCATCGCAGAGCTTTACAAAATGAACTACCATATGGAAGCTTATCAAACACCAGCTACCATGAAGGAATTATTAGAACGTACCGGTTTTCAAACAGTCTATGTTACGGAAAAATCGAGTAAAGGATGGCTCTGTATTACAGCCATTAAGTAATCTATACATAAAAATGGAGGATCAAAAAATGAAAAGATGTGATTGGGTCAAGCTTGATGAGCCGTTGTATGTGGAATACCATGACAAGGAATGGGGTGTACCAGTCTATGATGATCGGCATTTATTTGAGATGCTTTGTTTAGAGGGGGCACAGGCAGGGCTAAGCTGGTGGACAATTTTACAAAAGCGTGAAGGCTACCGCGAGGCGTTTGATGGATTTGATGTGGAAAAAATTATCCTTTATACAGAGGACAAGCTGCAGGACTTACACCAAGATACGCGAATTGTGCGCAATAAATTAAAAATAGCGAGCGTTGTAACGAATGCCCAGGCATATTTGCAAATTCAAGAAAAACATGGTTCATTCTCTAATTATATTTGGGGATTTGTTGATCATAAGCCCCTCATCAATGAATGGGCTTCTATTTCAGAAGTCCCCGTGACGACAGATAGTAGTGATCGTATGAGCAAGCAATTGAAGAAGGATGGCTTCAAATTTGTTGGTAGTACTATTTGTTATTCCTTTATGCAGGCTGTGGGTATGGTGAATGATCATATAATGGATTGCTGCTGCCGACAACAGGAGTTAGCACATGACAATTGAAGAAATTAGGGCTCAACTGGCAAGGCCCGCTACGGTTTTTCAAACGGGTGGCGTTCGACCTACACATCATTTGATGGAAAGCTGGATAGGGTATGTAGGTTGGTCTTTCCCAGAGGAGCAGCAACCATCCGGCTATCAGCCACTTGCTACATTCTTTCTTCAAGACCTACCATATGTACCTACAGCACTCAAATCCTTTCAATTACTAACTATATTTGTCCATGACCACGTATACGACCATTTAAATGAGGATGATCTTCGTCCTTATTTTGATATTAGAGCGTACACAACATTGGAAGGCTTGGTAAAACGTGAATGGCAGCATGATCAACTACGAGCCTTCCCGCTAATGCCAAAGCTTATCACGAATGACTATCCACTATGGGATGGTGGGGGTATGCCTGCTCAATTGGAGGAGAAGATTTTGACCTTGGAGCAGGAAGGAACGCTGGATTATTTTGATGATATCGTGGAAGAACTGTATCCGCTTCATAAAATCGGTGGCTACCCAACCTTTTGCCAAAGTGGCATTGATTTTGGAGAGGGTTCTCCATTTGTCCTTCAAATTGCCTCAGATGCCAAGGCACAGCTGAACATTGTGGATAACGGCAATTTTTATTTTTTCTATCATGAAACAACACGGTCTTGGCACGTTTATTGCGATTTCTACTAAAAGTTAGGGTCTCACTCTTTCTTGAATTGTAAAATTGATTAGTTGATAAATAACATATAACCCGAGATAAGCACCTGTGATGAGGAAAATGGGGTGTAAGAAAACAGCGTGAATTGTTGTCATAAAGACCGCATCCTCAAGAATAATTTGCGTAATAGAGGTAGCGGCAATAACCGCTAAAATGTTGAGAGGATGGCGAAAGCTAGTCCATTTTTGCTGAAGATAAACCATGAAGCACGGTATTACAATAAGGACAGCCAGCATGGAGATGGTCACCCTATCACATCCTTTTCTTGTAGGTTGCCCTTGTTTGCTTGTGCATAAACAAACGATCACGTTAGGAGGGAAAAGCGTTGAGGTGGCAAGATGGAGGGGTAAAAAGAGTAAAGAGGGTGAAAAAAGTGGAGCATAAAACGGTCGTTAAAAATGGTATTGGCTTTGGTTCGGTTTTGGCGATTACGATTTCATGGAGTGTCAATCATTCTATTATTTGGGCAATCATCCATGGCTGCTTTAGCTGGTTGTATGTCATTTATTATGCCATTATTCGCTAAGCTTGCATGTCAAACTATCAACTTGTTTGAATAAAAATAACTTTGGGTACATAAAAACTAACCAATCATAAATGATGATTAGTTCGCATAAATAACAAAGTGCTCTTTTTCCAAAGAACAAACAGATCGGTATGAACGAAGAAAGGTTGATAGAATGACACATCAAGTAACGGCTTTAAGTAATGTTAATGGGAAAGCTACAGGAGTAGAAAGTATTTTACAAAATGTAGCCTTTATTTTATCGACGTTTACGATCCCTTGTCCGCTTCGAGAATATGTGACAAGGTCTGATATTCGTAAACCCTTCCAACGTATGAAGAAAATAAACACAAAACGCCTCATAGAATGTATCCAACGATTTGAGCCTCGAGCTGTCGTAGTGGACGTTGATTATCTTGGCGATGTGAATATAGGGAAACTAGAGCCTATTGTTAAAGTGATTGTGAATGAATAAAAATCAAAATCTAATTCTGCCAGGTGCGATGACTAGAACCTGGCAGAAGATAAAATGTGCGAGTAGTTATACGATTTATAGTATATGAACTGGTATCAAAAGCTTCTATTACGCAGGATTTGCGCTTCTAATCGCAACAATTTGTTGGCAATCAATAATGAGTGGGGACGCTGCAGCATTGTCTACCTCAAAGAACGTAGCACAGCAAGTTTTAGGATCTAAGCTAACGAAATAAACACCAGTGAAGCTACCCCCACCTGCTAAAATAACGTCAACAAAAGCGCCAGTAGATAAGCATCTTAATTGATGACAGATACAGCCTTTACAGCGGTGATCTTGCTCTTCTTCGCAACAACATTTCTCCTCTTTTTTACAAGGGCATTTATCTTCCTTATGTTCCCACTCACATTTACATTTCTCATGTTTTCGTTCCCACTTATGCTCACACTTACATTTGTCCTGCTTTTCTTCACATTTCTTTTCTACATGACAATTGCATTTTACATTGTGTTCGCAGGATTTTTCTTTCTTTTTATTCCAATTCATATAATGATTAAATCTACTATCTTGCATCTTTTAATCTCCCTTTTTGTTAGTTTTAGTAAGGGTAGCGCTAACCTTTACATTCATAATCTATGAAGGAATAAACATTACACCTTAGTAATTTGCCCCCTGAAACAGATTAAAATTATTTTTTGAAAAACAATGAGAGAACTAACTATTTAAATGAGTAATAAAAATAACAGCTTCAGGGCTACAATTTACTAGAATTCCGCCTTTTAATTTCGTGGAGAAATGGAGTGAATGAATGAAGAGCTTACTTCAAATCTTCTGTTTATTTATATGTCTGATGGTGGTAATACCGTTTCTAATAGAAGAAAAGAAGCCTGTAACTTCAACCACGAGCCCCGTTAACTCATCTCCTTATGCAGTAGAATTTGGCGAAAAATTACAGGCTACTAATTTTACAAAAAAGGTGTTACAAGCAATACGAGAGGCTGGTTATTCTCCTGATAGTACAGTTGGTTATTTAATAGATTCTCCTGATCATCAAGTCATTACGATTCAATTACATGATGGGGAAGAGATTGATATCAGTACAGAGAGTGAAATTCAATCTATTATCGACGAGCTGGCTAAAAAGAATAATTTGCATCTATTTATTGTCAATGTTGAGTTGCTAGAGAAATAAGAATTAGGACGGTGTAGTTTGTCCAACCTCCTGTGAAGGTCAAAACCCTTTTAACATATAATGGCGTGCTATAATGACAGGGAGGTGAGACAAATGAATATGTTAGTTTTAGGTGCTAGTGGGCGTGTAGGTCGTCATATTGTTGCACGAGCCATACAGGATCAACATACTGTGACAGCATTGGTTCGTGATCCTAATAAATTACAGCTGGACGATCAACATCTGCATGTCATCCAAGGAAATGTTTTACACAAGCAGGATGTGGAGCGAGCGATGGCCAATGTGGATGTCGTTGTGAGCGCGTTAAACACGGATGGAAGCGATACATTATCTACTAGTTTACCGTTGATTTTAGAGGTTATGACACAGCAACAAGTCAAACGAATCATTACGATAGGAACTGCAGGAATCTTACAAAGTCGAGTAACCCCGTCTATTTATCGTTATCAATCGACGGAATCAAAACGAAAATCTACCTTTGCGGCTCAGGAGCATCAACGTGTTTTTGAACAATTACAGCAATCGGAATTGGATTGGACCATCGTTTGTCCTACCTATTTGCCTGATGGCGCTTTGACCGGGAGCTATCGGGTAGAGCGAGATTTTTTGCCTGAAGAGGGCACACAAATTTCGGTTGCAGATACAGCGGACTTTGCCTACAAGCAAATTTTTAGTCAGGAATTTCTAAAAACGCGCGTTGGGATTGCATACTAAGAGGGGAGAAGGAAATGAAAGTGATTCATTCTATTATTGGGATGATGATTACTCTTGTTGGACTTGCCTTTCTCTGTACAACCATTGATGATGCACCTATTAGAAATATCATGCTAAAAGTCTATGGAATAGTGATTGTGTTCGTTGGTACATTTTATCTCAAAAAAATCGCGAAATTTGGTAAACAATAGCCTTTTTACTTGGATATAGGTCGAATGATTTAATGTGATGACAGTGTTCTGAAATTTAGATTGCCAAAGTGGACGAAAGTATGAAAAAATATATGTATATTTTCCTTTTTATAGAAGGTTTGCTATACTTTATATTGAATATATCTTATAAGAGGTGATTGTTTGGACAATGAGATATCAAATAACTGTCAATATCCTAAACACCTAACAAACCAAGATGGAATCGAAACGACAGAATTATATGTCATCAAGATAACAAAGGAACAAGTGGATAGGTTGATAGAGGATATCGATCAAACATTAAAGGCGTCTATATGACGTCTTTTTTTGTTCACTAAAATGAAAAAAGTCACCTTCCTAGGGAAAGTGACCTCAAAAACAGGAGAGGAAAGGTTAGAAATGCTTTACACTACTATACATATGTGAAAGTAGAGTCGTTTGCTAGCCATTTGCCCCAGTGGTAGATTAAAATTTCTTATATTTCTAGCATAAGCGTTTGCCCCATCCCCATATACATTATGTACAACCTCAGTCCTTTTGACATGAAAAAGAATAATTCAATGCCAAATAATCTCGTACGATTTTTGGCTGTCCTCCATTTTCAAGACATAGCTTACTAGCGATTTTAATTTCCTTTTGATTATAGTGGGATTGCACACCAATTAAAAATATGCCCGACAATATGACTAAAGTACCGACCGCCAAAACATATTTTATAATTCTTTTCAATCATCTTACCCCCATCTTCTTACGTCATTGCTCTTCTTTAGCATATGTTCAATCAACAAAGGATTATGTTTAATTGACACTACGTATACATTTGTATACAATATGATCTAATTAAGTGTATACAAATGTATACAAAGGAGGGCTTTTACGTGATGAGAGGTACAGGATTTAGAGAACATATGAGAGAAGGACATCACCGTGGGGGACGTCACAGAGGCATGGATGGTACAGCACAGCGAGGAGCTAAAACATTCCGACGTGGAAAAGCAGTATCCTTTTTAGAAATGCTACAGGTCAAACGGGCAACAATTAAACAGCAATTGGAGCAGCCAGAATTTCAATCGATTCAACAAATATTAATTGGCGAATTAAAGGCTATTGATATGGTCATTCAGGAATTTAGTCAGCTCTTTGACATTCATGAAAGCGAAACGACGGATACATCTGATGGCTCACAGGAGCAAGAGGGAGAAAACGTACATGAAACAACTGAATAACTATATGGATGAGGTATATTATCAGCAAGATAGTATATTGGAGGATGTTCTTGCCTCCATTGCGGCTAATGGCATGCCCGCCATTTCAGTATCACCTTCCTCTGGAAAGTTACTGACGATGCTCGTATCGATTACAGGGGCTAAGGCTATTTTAGAAATTGGTGCACTAGGTGGTTATAGTGGCATCTGTTTAGCAAGAGGAATCGAGGGGGAGGGCTCATTGACCTCTCTAGAGTTAGAGGAAAAATATGCACAGCTAGCCGCTAAAAATCTTGCTAAGGCAGGCTTTGCTGAGCGTGTTACGTATATAACGGGTCCCGCACTTGCTAGTTTGGATAGGCTAGTGGCAGAGGAGCGATGTTTTGATTTCTTCTTTATTGATGCAGATAAGGATAACTACGAAAATTATTTAGCTTATTGCATTAAGCTGGCAAACTCTGGAGCATTAATCGTGACAGATAATGTCCTCGCTGCAGGCAGTGTAGCAGATCCTACAATCGCGCCAAAGCGTTATACGGCCATCATGAAACAATTCAATGTGACAGTGGCTAATCATCCACAGCTTGAATCCATTCTTCTCCCAATTGGAGATGGCATGACCGTTTCCAAGGTCAAAAAATAGTTAATGTTTGTGGCAACTAGTAATGGTAAAATATTGATAGAAAACCATAAGGGAGAGATGCTTTTGAAGCAAGCACTAGTCGTGATCGATGCGCAGCAGGAATTGATAGAAGGAAATGACAAGGAACAAGCCGTCTATCGCAAAGATGAATTACTGGAAACAATCAATGCCGTTATTGAAAAGGCTAAAGAGGCAAATGCACCTATTATTTTTGTCCGAGATAAAGATGTAGCTGATGGGGAAGGGGATGGCTTTCAAGTACATCAAGCAATCCAAATACCCGAGACAGCAAGCTATTTTGATAAATATGCAACAAATGCTTTTTACAACACAGGCCTACTCGAGTACTTACAGGCAAATGATATCCAGCATGTAGTTATAATGGGCTGTAAAACGGAGCATTGTATCGATACAGCAGTAAGAACCGCTACAATCCATGGGCTTGATGTCACCTTAGTTGCTGATGGGCATTCAACGAACGGTTCAGATTACTTATCACCAGAGGATACAGTAGCACATCATAATAATATTCTGCATGGCCATTATAATGTCGATCATTTCTCACTTGTGCGAAGTGCTGACGAAGCATTATTTGAACCGACTCATAATAGATACCGCTAATTCAAAATGACCAAGAATGCTCTGTTCTTGGTCATTTATCATCCATTTACATATAGAGAAAATTGAGTATCCAGCCTCCTATAGTGCATACAATGCCAAATATGATTAAAAGTAGCCCATGTCTAGCTGCATCACAATCCTTTCGAAGCACGACCCCCATACATATAGCCATAAGCCCGCAAAGAGCTTGGAATAATAGAAGGGCGAACGCCACATTGACCTAACCGATCAAGAGGTTCTTGTACCATTTATTGTTCTCCTTTATCTTGTATATGTAAATAAAGTGCATAGCTAATTGCGACTAGTAGTAATAGTTTTCCTATTAATAGTGTACAATTCCTGTACAATAGCACAAGCAGTGATTTCAAAAATGAAGACATGTTAAGGTATGTATGTTATCCCATTAAAAGTAAGGGAAGATCTTGTCCAATTATTTTATTTACAAATATTGTAACATAAGCTATTTTTATACACAAAGGTTGTTCATCTTCATAGGGCCACTGAGTGAGCAGTGACCCTACGTATCAAGTCAGGAGGTGTAAGGCTAAAATTAGCTTTACACTATTATATGTATGAAAAAGTAGCTTTTAATGCTAGTTATTGGCCTGTGTAATAGATTATTTTTTGTCGGACGACTAAATAGTGCACCAATTGTCGGATGAGGTGCTACGTTTCCTGCTATTGTTGTGACTAAGGGAGGTAATGGATGTGGATTCATTAACAAGATTGAATGAGGCTATTGCTTATATCGAGAACAATTTAACAGAGGACATTAACCTAAAGGAGGCTGCTAGAATTGCCTATTGTTCAGAATATCATTTTAAACGCATGTTTTCTTTTTTAGCAGGAGTCTCGTTGTCCGAGTATATTCGTCGTAGGCGTTTAACTCTCGCTGCGCTGGAACTATCGAACTCCTCTATGAGAATTCTCGATATTGCGGTGCGTTATGGCTATCGCTCTGCAGACGCTTTTACAAGAGCCTTTCAGCAAATGCATGGAGTCACACCATCCGAGGCAAGACGAAGTGGTCAAAACTTTAAAGCTTTTCCAAGGATGACCTTCCAACTAACAATTAAAGGAGGTAGTGAAATGAATTATCGACTCGAGCACAAAGAAGCATTTCACATCATTGGTATTATGAAAAGAGTACCAATTGTTTTTCATGGAGAAAATCAAGCCATTACAGAAATGGCACGCACTTTAACTATGGAGGACATTGAGCAACTTAAAAAGCTGTCCAATGTAGAGCCAAAGGGCATCATCCAAGCATCTGCTAATTTTTCAGAGGGGAGAATGGAGGAAAAGGGTGAGCTTGATCATTACATTGGTGTAGCCACAACAAAAACCGTTTCTACCCATTTTACACAGTTGGATGTACCTGCTTGTACGTGGGCTGTCTTTGAAGCGATCGGGCCTTTCCCGCAAACCCTTCAAGAAACATGGGGACGCATTTATGCAGAATGGTTCCCGTCATCTGGCTATGAGCAAATAGCAGGGCCTGAAATTGTCCGTCATGCAAGCACTGAATTCTCTTCGCCAACCTTTACAAGTGAAATTTGGATACCTATTCAAAAAATGGAGCCTCTTGTATAAAGCGAGGCTCTCTACCGTATTTTCGTTCCATTAGGTACGGCTTGGTCAGGAGTTAACAGAATGACATCGCCTTCAACTGGCACCCCACCAATCACTAACACCTCTGACTTAAAACCAGCGACTCGGCGCGGGGGGAAATTGACAATCGCCACGACTTGCTTACCAATCATTTTTTCGGGTGAATAGCGCTTAGTAATTTGGGCAGAAGACTGTTTAACACCAAGCTCCTCACCAAAATCGATCGTCATTTTAATAGCGGGTACTCGTGCTTTTGGCAGTTCTTCAGATTCCAACACCGTGCCAATTCGTATATCAAGTGCTGCAAAATCTTCTATTGTCGCCATAAATAGACTCCTTTTTATAGCAATGTTATCATTATCTAGAAAAATATTCAAAAAAGAAGAGCACGCATAGTGCTCTTCCTTTTTTAACGACGGTGCTCTACCAGGTCAATGGCCCCTAACACAATGTGTGCTAAGCCAAAGCCAAAAAGGGTATTAGCTACCATTTTGTTGGAACCATGTTTTTGCTTCATGGCATACCCTGCTGCAGTAACTGCTGACCCTAAAATAGTGGGGATTAAACCTTCACGAATACCATTCATAAATAGATCCCTCCGTCGTCTAATTTGGTATGATTTTCACACCATTCTTACTATGAACGATTCGCAACCATACTATACTAAGCATCTACCGTATCGATAATAAAAGCAGTAATTGCTGTTTTTTCTGCATTCGTAAAGGCTTTGCAAAATAGCACAATAGCACTTTCTTCATGGTCAAACCATAAATAGCGTATCTCTGTTACAAAGTAACTTTGATCGTTCATTTCATACACATCAATGTCCAGCAATGCTTCATCAAGTGGCCATGTCAAATTGCCCTGTAACTCGAAAACCTCCTGCAAAAAGGTAGCCGTTTCCTCCGTTAGTGTTTGCTCTAGTATAAGTTTTTCATATCTTTTATGTACTAAATCTTCCAATGTCTTTTTTGTTAATGCGATTAATTGCTCCTCCATTTGCATCGTATTCCTCCACATTATATAGTCAATGCCTCCTGCAAAATAACATGTGCTAACTTATGATCGTTGATAAAATCAGGCACTTCCTCAGGCTCCACCCAAATCCGGTCAATTGTTTCATGCTCACCCCAAAACGGTAGACACTCTTCAATGGTCATTTTGTAAAAAAGCTGATAGCCAATCATTGGATATTTACCGCCTTCAATAAAAAATGGGTTTTCTTCGTGACTTACTTCAATCGCACCGATATATTGAATAGAACCTTTCACATAACCTTCTTCTAAAGCCTCGCGATGCAGCGCCTCCTCTGGGGTTTCCCCCAATTCAACATGGCCACCAGGATAATTAAATCCACGATTTTTAACGTGCACGAGTAAAACACGACCATGGTGAAAACAAATACCATGTACACTGGTCACTTTACTACTTTCTTGTACGATTTGTTGAGGAAGCCATGTCAGCTTAATAGACTGTCCGCTCCAATTGACATACTGTTGTATCATCCATGTTACCTCCTATCGTAACTATTGTAGTGAATTTTAAAAAGTTTGTATATGTACATTTTGGGATAATTTTGAAACGAAAGGCACAATTAATCGTATACTAGAATAAGGGGGACTGCATATGAAGTATGTAAGTATTGGAACAGTATTGTCAATTGTAGGTGTGCTCTGTTCAATCTTTTTCTGGGGCACGGAGAAAGCCCATTTACTTCCAGGGCTGTTAGGAGCAATCTTCATCGTCGTCTCGATGCTACTGTCAGGAGCCTTGGCGAACGGAGATAGAATACGTGCCAATTTCGCCACAGAAACGCAACAAGATCGAAACGACCGCAATCGCATCATGAAAAACGCCTTACTACTAGCATTACCAAATATGATTGTAGCCATTTTCGCCTATTACATGTGAGGACTTGTAAAAAAGGGTGACCATCTGTCATGGAATGGCTATCGATCAAACTAGGAGCGCTAACCACCAGAAAGTCCGTTGTATCGATCACATATAGATTTTTATCCGCCATTTTAGGGAACCAAACCATCTTGAGCGGGGCTTATCGATCAAACTAGGAGCTCTATCCACCAGATAGCACGTTGTATCCGTCACATATAGATTTTTATCCGCCAGTTTGAGCAGCCAATCCGTCTTGAGCGGGGCAATCAATCAAAAAAGGCGTGCTATCCACCAGATTGTCCGTTGTATCGATCACATTTAATGTTTTATCCGCCAGTTTGAGCAGCCAATCCGTCTTGAGCAGGGCAATCAATCAAAAAAGGCGTGCTATCCACCAGATTGTCCGTTGTATCCATCACATATAGATTTTTATCCGCCATTTTAGGGATCCAAACCATCTCGAGCGGGGCTATCGATCAAAATAGGAGCGCTATCCACCAAATAGCTCGTTGTATCGATCACATTTAATGTTTTATCCGCCAGTTTGAGCAGCCAATCCGTC
>NZ_DAMDAY010000074.1:12201-21685 GCF_032093475.1 Lysinibacillus sp.
GTGCTATCCACCAGATTGTCCGTTGTATCCATCACATATAGATTTTTATCCGCCAGTTTGAGCAGCCAATCCGTCTGGAGCAGGGCTATCAATCAAAAAAGGAGCGCTATCCACCAGATTGTCCGTTGTATCCGTCACATATGGAATCCTATCCATCAGAAAGCCCATTTTATCCATCACATTTAGATTTCTATCCGCCAGTTTAGGCACCTAAACCATTTGGAGAAATGCTATCGATCAAAAAAGAAGGATACATTATTCATCACCTCCAGTAACCCAACCGTTTTCAAAAAATCCAATCCATCTAACCAGAAAGGATGTTGTACCCTATGGAAGAAGAAAAAGATTATTATCCAGAAGCCTCCAGATATACGTTGGCTGTTGTACTTTTTACGCTTATTGTTTGGGGTATTTATGATTGGCGAAATGCCCATGTCTATAGTTTTCAGTTCCTATTAATTAATGAAATTGTTATTACGCTTAGCATCGTGCGCTATATTTTGAAGAAGAGAGATCAGAAACGTATGCGCTCTTCATAGTCGTTACATATAAAATCATAAAAAGTGTCACATCTACCCTAGGTGTGGCTTTTTTTGTTGCATTTAATAGGGATGAGTACATTTGCAATAGAGAGGTGGTACTATGCAATTAACAGATGGCACACGGACATTTGAAACGGACATGATTGATGAGGCTGCCATTAAAAAGGATCGTGATGAGCAGGAGCGGGAAATGCTCAATGCCTTTGCACGTTATGCTTACTTACGATACAAGCAAATACGCGACAAAGTAAATCCTCGTAAATGCAGATATATGTATATCCATCAAGTTCGCCAGCAACTAACATCTCCCGCTAGGCTCCAACGTGTTTGCAAGTTGTTATCGATGACGGAAGAAGAAGTTCTATACATTGTGGAATTTGTGCGAAAGTATCTGAAATACGTGAAGTAAACCTCATCTCAATAGATGGGGTTTTTTTACATAATTTCTAGAGAGAATTGTTTCTCAACCACCCACTGGATATAGTATGATGAACGTGGATAAAGGAGTGAGAGTAGTTGAGATTTATTAAATTTCTAGTGGTCATCGTAATTTTCCTTGGCTTGGTTGGATACGGTGTATTACATTTCGGTACAAAATTTGCCTCAGAAAAGATTGTTGATACATTATCAACAGAATTAGAAAACAGTGGGCAAATGGACGAAATTAAAAACACGATTGAAAATGATCCGCAATTAAAGGCCTATATGGAGGAAGCCCAAACGGTAGATAGAAGTACATTGCCATTTACGACAAAAGAAGAGGCGACTAAAGTGTTGATTCAAAAAGTGGGGATCACAGAGCTGAATGATATTCGAGTAAAATTACAAGATGGCTCGATGACACAAGAAGAAGCCCTGCAAAAGGTTGAAGGGAAACTGTCAGATGAGGAAATCGCCGCTTTAAAAGTCATCGTTTATGAAGAGCTATATCAATAAAATGAAGCAGAAGCAAACGTTTGCTTCTGCTTGCTCATTAACCATCACAAATCATTAAAATATTCCCATCTAAATCTTGAATGTTGAAGTAAGCAAAGTCATCAAAACGTTCTATTTCACGAACAATTGGAATGCCTTTGTCTTTGATATATTGATAAGCATCGTCAATATTATTGGTGTAGAAGTTAAATAACACATGTTTTGATGGCTGAAGCTTAAAGCCCGGATCAAATGTGTGATCATCTAGGGTAATACCTGTTTCTGAGGTAACGGGTAGATTGTAAACAGGAGATACTACCTTTTCTTGAGAATAGGGCAGACCGAGAAGCTGACTATACCACTCTGCTGATTGATGTAAATCTCGGACATGAATAAAAACATTATTTACTTTTTTAGTAAGAGGGGACGCTGCAATTTTCATTTATTTACCACCTTTCCATTGTTTTAGTATAATTTCGCTAAAAATTTGATTTCACCTGCTTGTAAAGGCGTGCTGTTATGGCATGTCTTTTTTTTATGAATGTCCCTTTTTCTCGGAATTTCTTTATATAAGTATTGAAGATAGACACAACAGCAAGAAAGAGGGATGGGTATGATTCATCGCGTAGCGAAAAAGGGGAATTTTGTTGTATTGGACAAAGAATTTTTAAATGATGACCAATTAAGCTGGAAAGCAAAGGGGTTACTTGCCTATATGCTGTCTTTGCCAGATGATTGGTCTTTTAGCCTTTCAGATTTAGCGACACGAAGTAAATGTGGGCGAGAAGCGACAGCGAGTATTATGGATGAACTGATAGAGGCGGGCTATTTACAAAAAGCACAAAAAAGAACAAAGGATGGCAAGTTTGGCAAGGTGGAATTTTTCGTCTTTGAAGCGCCAACATGTGCTGCCATGCCGTCAACGGGATATCCGTCAACGGTAACACCGCAAACGGAAAAGCCGACACTACTAAAGAATAAGTTACTAAATAACCAATTACTAAAAAATAAAGATCATGATGATAAGAAACCTATGTCCACTGCCTCTCACTTTTATGAGCAACAAGGCTTTGGCTCTCAATGCGCCTATATCACGAGTAAAATTCATTATTGGCTCACTATTTTTTCGGAGGAAATGGTTGTCCATGCGATGAAGCTAGCTGTGGAACACAATGTTTTACGCTGGAGTTATGTAGAAAAAATCCTGCAAAATTGGTTTAATAACAAAATAAAAAGTCTGGCAGATATCGCAATCGATCAACAGCATTTTCAAGCACGTAAGCAACAGGTGCAGCCGAAGAAAGCTAAAAGACGTCGAGAAATCATTCCAAAGTGGTTTCATCAGCGTCATGAAGAAGACCCTCCAAGTAATCAGCAGCCAGCTATTGATTTTGAAGCAGAACGTCAAAAAATATTAGCATTATTAGGGAGCGGATAATCATCCGTATACCATATTGGCTTCGTCCATGAAAAGTGATCATGATCCTGTAAAATTAGCTGAATTCTCTCTAAGGCGTCGTCAAAGGATGGTGGGTCATATTGACGTGTCCACACAATGGTTGAAAAAACAGTCATGGCAGCATATAAGGCATAGAGCTGCCAAAAAGTCTCGTCTGGAGCAGAGGGGAAATAGCCATTGATTTGCCCTATACAAAAGGGGATGCTATGTCGTCTACTAAATAAGGCGAGGTTATAAAAATCATGATAGGGATCGCCCACATCAAAGCCATTAAAATCGATAATCCCATTGAACGTCTGGTCTTTACAAATGATGTGACCAAGATGGAAATCATCATGAAGTAGAGTAATGGGACGGTGCTTTAAAAGTGGCAAATGGGCATCAATAAAGCTCACAAGTTTGGCTTCCTGTGGAAGATGATAGGAGTCCTGTTGGTATGCCTTAAAATAAGTAAAGAATTTCTTTCGCTGTGATACCTCCCAATTCATGTTTTGAGGGGGATTCACTCGATGAATAGCGCTTAATTGTTTCCCAGCAGCTAGCCCAAGCTGATATTGCTCGGAGTCAGAGAGTTGATGGATAGTCTCATCTGCAGGGGAGCCTTGCAAAAAACTGACGACCATTGCGGATAAATTGGCCTCACGAAGCACCGTATAGTCAATCGCTTTATGCGTATGAACACCTTGTTTTGCTAGGTCTTGTAGCAATGCAAATTCCTTTTGGCGTTTTTCGTGATGCACAAGGTCTGATAATCGTACGAAATAACGCGTTTCCCCAACGGTTATGAGATATTTGTCATCAGGTGAATAGCCTTTGTTGACTTTTGTCATGTGCGTAAAACCGTGTAAGCTTGGTAATTGATTCATAATATCTACTAAACGCATATTTTTCTCCCTCTCTTTCAATATTTTAGAAGATACAAAATACTACAGGAGACATTGCTTTGTCAATATCTTGGAGAGAAGGAAGGGGTAAAAAATTCATATTGAAAACATAGTAAAAGAGCACAACTAACTAGAAATCACATAAGTGCGAGCATTTACTAACAATAAGGGAATGTCTTTGCTTTCAAGGGTCCTTCCCTCTCTAGCAGTAAGCCCCATGAGTACGATCCTCTTAGCAACAAACATTTCCCTAGAACTGTAAATAAAAAGTATGATTTGTAAAAAATTGATAGGAAAGGACGGTGCACTATGAGTTATGTTATTGAGAAACAAATGATGTCAGGGTTACCTAATCAGGCGCTTGTAGCAGTAAAATACGTTGTGGCGCATGAATCAGGGAATAGCAGTAATACAGGGCCATACGCATTGGAAAACGAGATTGCCTATATGAATAAAAATAAAGCCAATGCCTTCGTATCCCACTGGGTAGGCGGTGGTGGACGAATCGTACAAGTAGCCCCAGTGAATCGGGTGCAATATGGCTGCGGTCCGAAAGGCAATCCGTATAGCTATGCCCAGGTCGAGCTGGCGCGGACGTCTGACAAGGAACAATTTAAAAAGGATTATGCGGCATATATATGGCTGTTACGTAAACTAGCCATCGAGGCAGGTATTCCTACTGTATTAGATGGAAGTGGTAATGGCATTAAGTCCCATCGTTGGATTGCCGACAATTTGGGTGGAACCACACATTCAGATCCTTTTGACTATTTAAAAAGCATGGGGATTACAGAAGCACAGTTCCAGCAAGACATTAAAAATGGACTTGAGGAGGGATTAACCGTGTCACAATATAATGAGCTGAAACAGGAAATCGAAGCGCTAAAAAGCTTGTTGGCTGAAAAAGCAAGTTTACAATCAAGCAGGGATGTAGGCGCAGCCCATAAAGAGGCGTGGGAATGGGCTGTTAATGAGGGCATCATCCGTGGGGATGGCAGTAAGAATATGAACCCAGCCGGCGTCCTCACGCGTGAGCAAATGGCGACCATGCTCAAGCGGTATTACGATAAATTTATAGCAACCAATTAACTTGGGGATACTGAAGGATAAAGCTCATTAGCAATCAAGAGCTTTATCCTTTTTCTTAGAATAGAGGTATTCTCAAACTTTTGTCGAATGTAGTAGAAGAGAGGAGGGGTTTGGATGATAACAAAAATAAGAAAAGTGAAATTTGAACAAGAAAGGAAAAATCCATTATATCAAGTAATTATGGAGTGTCCGGATGGAAAACAATTATATGTAAAGTTTGATTATACCTATAAAACGAAAAATTTTTGGCCACTAGAAGTAAATTATAATAAAAAGAACTACGGAGCGAAATTAGCATGGTATACCAATAAAGTCGAGAAAATGACAGTCGCTTTATTTTTAGAGACGATTGCTAAAAAAATCAACAAGAAATACGACTTTGACTTAAAGCAACAATAAAAAAGCAGCACCCTAACAAGAGTACTGCTGAAAAGCCTGTTCTTTATTTTGTCGAGATATAAACAATCAATGCTGCCTCATCAAATGTTACGTTTGCGCCAAGAGCCTGACTAACAAATCGTAAAGGCACCATTGTTGTTCCTTGATAAATTTCAGCAGGATGGCTAAGCGTGATTGTTGATGAAGTACCATTTGCATCAACATAAGCTTTTTTATTCCCCACACCAATCACAATTTTTTTACTGTCCTTTACTGCCGTCACTTTTTTTGTGGCACTATCATAGGAAACCGTTGCCCCAAGCGATTCAAAAATAGCCTTGATTGGCACGAGGGTTGTACCATTTTTCATATAAGCACCTGGCGTATAATTTTGTTTTTCATTATTCAAATAAACCGCCACTTTTGTCAATGCAGGAGCAACAGTTACTACAGGTGTCTGCGTATAGTTGCTTTGTCCGCCTGAAGACGATCCACCTTGATTGCTGCCATTGCCATTATGATAATGGTAGCCTGAACAAAGACCCTTTGCCTTTGATTTTTCTGAACAGTTGTGACCGCCATTACTATCTAGACGTCCAGGATGAGCGTCCGCAATAGAGGTTGTAGCGAAAAACAATGTCAGCATCGCTAAAAATAATACTAATTTTTTCATATAAATCCTCCTAAAATTGAAATACATGGTTATTATACTATTAAAAAGTAAATTTTGACATGTTTTTATAGGATTTTAGATTGAGAACAATGATAAATGAATACAAAAGTGGCACTAACAGACAATGGAATGCGTGTCTTGTTAGTGCCTTTTTTATACCTAAGTTTATCCAAAAAAGAGCATCAACCCTTTTTTGGATCAATGCCCTGCAACGAATTAACATCTTACATATTTACGTTTAAATCCAACTCGTCCTCGTTCTACTTCCTTTTGGATATTTTCATATGCGTGGAGTGTCGTGCTTTTTTTGTTATCTCGCTTCATTTCTACTGGACCAATAGCCTGTGCCGTTTCAACAGCCAGGTCGTGAAGTGGCACATAGGAAATGGCCACAGTGTAGAGAAAATTATTCATCGCAGATTTAGTCCGTTCTGGCGCATTATGAATGGTCGTTTTCACCACTTCGAGCATGTTGGCCAACTTGCTTTCTGAAAATTCGTTATCCTTGCGATTTCCTAATAACCAGCAATAGCAGCTCCAACCTGCTGACATTTTCAGCTCCTCACCGCTCGCAATCCATGCATCCGCCACTTCTTGGGCAATCGGCGCTTCCGCTAAAGTGACCGCTACGACATAATCAGACAGCATATAAAAATAAGCGGAATCCATCCAGCGATCAAAATCTTCTGCGGTCATTGCCTTTGGATCGGCAATAACCCCAGCAAAATACATCGCATCATAATTGCCTGTAGCATAGAGCTCCTCCGCTAAAGCCTGATCAATTTTTATTTTCTTCGCTATAGGCTTCATAGCACCTGTTGCTACGCCAAACAGTGGCTCATGCGCACCATTCGACATATACATTTTTTTCGTACGTTCCTTGCCTAGAGCCTCTAGCTCCTGCATCACCATTTCTGCATCCATACTAGCACTTCCTTCTTCGCTTTTTTCTACGTCATTCTTATTATCCTATAGTGGATGTCCTTTTGTCATGGTCGATGCTGTTTCACGAAGCGTGTTAAAGTCTATTCCAAATAAACATAAATTGTGCGGCATCAGACTCGAGGGCAATTTGGTGATAGTCAGTAGAATCATCATCTATAATCAAGCGACCTTTTTGCACATTTAAAATGGCATGTTTCACTGATTCTGGATGTTCCGTTGAGTAGTGGGAATCCTTTAGGAGGGTCAGGGCAGATCGACATTTATGTTTATCAATTCGCTCATTTTTTCCTTTGAAATATAGCTTTATTAGATAGGGGGTATCATCGATAATTAAACCGAGTTCAGGATTTGATCTTACTGTTAATTCCTCACAATACCAATTAGCCTTACCAGGTTCAAACCATTTTACATCTTTATTTTTAAAGAATTTCACATAGGCTTTTACAGCTTCTTGATAATTTTTCTGTCGGGCTGGGAGGGCATTGTCCACAATGTCGAGTAAATAGGAGTCATTCAAGCGCTGTTCATGGTATTTTTTTAAACCGTCGCGTAAGGCCTTCCAATAATCTTTAATCGGATGATAATCTCCCTGATATTTTATATCTTTCACAAACTTTGTCTTAGCTGCACTTCCTTTCATCGTAAAGTCTGTAAATTGAGTTAAACCAATTGATGGCTTTGTTATAATCGTCACGCTCACATCACCCTTCTTTCATCTTCCATAGATTAGTATTATATTGGAAAGCGTAAAATTATATGATTTTATCGAGATTTTGAACGTGGTAGAAAGAGTTCTATTAAGATAGAAAAATAAGTTTTTTAAGAAAATATGTTTAGATGTGTTTGAGCTGGGAATATAAATAGCGAGCTAGTCAAAGCTCAAAAAAATATTTAGGAGGAATAGAAATGGCTAACAAGCAAAACAATCGCAACAGAAACAACAATGAAAACATGACTGTCGAAGAAGCGGGACGTAAAGGCGGAGAAGCTACCTCCAGAAATCATGATCGTGATTTTTATGAAGAGATTGGACGTAAAGGCGGAGAAGCTACGTCTAAAAATCACGGTCAAGAATTTTATCAGGAAATTGGACGCAAGGGTGGGGAAGCTACGGCTGAAAACCACGGCGAAGAATTTTATGAAGAAATTGGACGCAAAGGCGGAGAAGCTACCTCAAAAAATCACGACGACGATTTTTATGAGGAAATAGGCCGTAAAGGTGGAGAAGCTCGCAGTAAGCAGCGTAGTGATAACTCCAACGGTAACCGTCGTAATAACGATAACAACTAAATTATTCACGTATAATATAACCCTTCACACCAAAGGCGTTTGTAGTTGATTAACTACAAACGCTTTTTTATTGTGCATTTCCTCTAAAGCGCAGGATAAATTTGTTGAATTTCTCCTAATTTTAGTATATATTTAATCCGCTTCTATTATAGTATCAATAGCTTGTGTTTTAGAGGAAATGAGGATAGAGATCATGACAAAACAACATAAAGAAAAAGAACTATATGATGTAATCTACGCCGTCATACAGGCTGTAGGCATGACGGTGACGATAAAACAAGACCATTCGGGTATTAATATGAGTTACAATTTCATTGGGGATTATGTAGGATTCGATGCAAAACGATTAATAGAAGCGAGAAATGAGCTAAAGCTGCCAATTTCACTTGAGGTGTATGTAAAAACAATGACCTTACATGAACTAGGGCATGCGATGGATCGTGATGCATTACAAGCATCACTACCACGCACAATTGAAATTTTTACGATGAAAAAACAATATTCCTTAAAGGAGATTTATCGTCAGGAGCATCTATTAACGATGATGCTTGAAGAACACGAAATGAATATTCAATTTGAGCAAACAGCATGGGATAACGCAAGAGCTCTTAACCATATACACCAGTTCGTATCAGAAACAGACTTTGACAATATAATGCAGCATAGCCTTGCAACATATAAGACATTATATGAGCAAGATGTGCAAGCCTATCACCATCTTTTGAACCAGCAGGTTGTTCAATTAGCATAGCTAGAAATCATTATTTCATACCTTGCTGGGAATAGATCATACCAAATAGGGCAATGTAATACTACTTGGAGGTGATTATTTTGACAAAAGGTAAGCAATATAAACGCCAGTCAGAATTGGCGGAATTAGCGACAGATTTAAGTCCAGATGATTTAGATGTGCGTGAAGATAATCCTTTAACACAGGAACAAAAGAAAAATTCGAACGAAAGTAATCGTTCAAACAAAGCACGCAAATCTCAATCATAACCTCTACACCACAATCACTTTGATTGTGGTGTTATTTTAATTTGGTAATTTTTGGACCAATGTCGAGGATACTTCGCTTTGAGGGGCGTATCCTGTAGCTTACAGTGTTCTATCTGTCACTTAGCGCGTGCTATCCGCTACTTTTCCGATTCTATCCGTCAAATTGAGCGATCTATCCACCAGAATAAAACGTATCCTCCACTTTGACTGCTTTATCCGTTACTTAGCGCGAGCTATCCGCTACTTTTCTGATTTTATCCGTCAAATTGAGCGATCTATCCACCAGAATAAAACGTATCCTCCACTTTGA
>NZ_DAMDAY010000075.1:0-21506 GCF_032093475.1 Lysinibacillus sp.
ATGGGAGAGCTAGGTGGCAAAGCTTATGTGAAGGAATGGGTAAAGGATCGAAATAGACGGATAGAGATGACAGGTGACAATGGTGAGCATGTGATTACGGTCACAAAGGATGCTGAAGTGATTAGCTATGATGTTACTGAACATACAGCCTATACAATGGCTTATTCGCAGGATGAACTTGACGGCCTACAATCACCGAAAGATCAGGTACAGCTTATTTTTAATATGGTTAAAGATACGCATGATATTAAGATAGCTGGAGAAGAGAAGGTTGCTGGTAGAGATACGTATAAAATTGTAGCGAAAACGAAGAAAACGGAATCATTATTTGGGGATATGGAAGCATGGATTGACAAAAAAACTTGGTTGACGTTAAAAATGAAGTCAGATAATGCAGGAAATAAAATGCTTACCGAATATTCAAAGATCAATTTTGCTGAAAAAATCGAAGATCAACAATTTACACTAGATCTACCAAAGGATGTAACGATTCAAGAAATTAGCGGAGAAGATCCTTCTGAATCCATTTCATTGGAAGACGCCAAGCAGCAGCTAGAAACGTTTTTAATGGTTCCAGAAGAAAATGGTCTTACGTTAGATAAAATTTCAGTTGTTAAAGGGATAGAAGATCGATCAGAATATTCTTTTGATTATGGATTAGACGGAGAGCTCGCATTTTTTGTCACGGTATTTAAAGCTGATGCTAGTATGGCAGATATTGGTCCCATCCTAAATGAAAAAGAGATGGATATTCGAGGACAAAAAGGAACGGTTATGGATGATCAACATTTCCGTTCGATTGCTTGGCAAGAAAACGGCTACCAATATAGTATTGTTGGGCAAAATCCAGAGTTAACGGCTGAGGATCTTGTAAGCTATGCACAAAAAATGATAGTTGTACAATGAGGTGAGGTGATGCTATGAAAAAAGCACACGGATTAAAATGTCTAGCATTGTTTTTATTTACCACTATTTTCTTCTATGGGGTAGGAGAAACATATGATGTGTCTTGGCTCCAATTTCACTTGACAGGCCAATATAATGATGTCAGTTTTTATTTTAGCTTTACTTCCCTAATTCCAATCTTGATTGGACTAGTAATGGTGGGGCTATATGAATCACTATTAAAACGATTTATCTAAATAATTTAGAGGCAGGATCACTTAAGGATGGTCCTGCTTTTTTTATGGTAGGTATCTATTACTATAAAAAGGATTTTTAAAGGATATTTTAATACGGCTACTTTTTTCTATAGCTTCGCCCTACAATTGTTTGTCCCCATTGTTATTGGTCCTTTGCTTTTACTTTACATTAACTTATTTACATCATTTAAAAATGGATGATGATAGGGCGATTAAGAAAACAAAGTGGGCAGCGGTCCGGTCTTTAGGACTCGCTTTGGTTGTCCCAGCTCTTTATAATGTAATGATGTTGATGATGATGTGGCGATAAGGTGATAATTTACAAGCAATTTGTACATAATGAAGGGTAACGGGTTTAGTCATGCTAAAAATGGGGAATATACATTTATCCTAAGCAAACGTAGGTGATACATATGTTTGATCAATTATTATTCCAGTTACCTTTTATCATTTTTATTGGTTTATTTTCGCAATGGTTAGCTTGGCGTTTTCGCATGCCAGCCATTGTAATTATGAGTATAGCTGGACTGATGATTGGTCCTTTTACAGGCCTAGTATCTCCAAAAGAGACATTTGGCCCTATTTTTCATACAATTATTTCTTTGGCAGTTGCCGTTATTTTATTTGAAGGAAGTTTAAGTCTTGATTTTCGAGAAATACGTGGCTTTCGTAAATCAATTTTACGCATTTCCACCGTAGGGGCAGCCATCGCTTGGCTAGCAGGCTCGACTGCTGCTCATTATGTAGCAGGTCTATCATGGCCAGTCGCCTTTGTGATTGGTGGCTTGTTTATTGTAACAGGCCCAACCGTCATTTTACCTTTATTAAGACAGGCAAAATTGAAGGAGCGACCAGCGGCGATCTTAAAATGGGAAGGAATTGTTGTCGATCCCTTTGGAGCCTTATTAGCGCTTTTTGCGTATCAAGTGGTTTTAGGTTTGTATCAGTTAGAAGGTGGGACATCTCTTCCTGTCTTCTTTATTTCAGCATTTTTAGCTGCCCTTTTAGGAGGAATTGTAGGCTATTTAATGGGTCAATGCTTGGAGCGAGGATTGATTCCTGAATTTTTAAAATCCCCTTTGCTGCTCGCAACGATTTTACTCGTTTTTGCCTTAAGTGATGCCATTATGCATGAAACAGGCTTGCTAGCGGTGACGGTTATGGGGCTAGTCATGGCAAATATGCATTTAACAAGTCATCATGAACTGCTTCATTTTAAAGAAAATATTTCGGTAATTTTAATTTCCAGTGTTTTTATAATGCTAACCGCCTCCCTTACAGTTGAAACTTTATGGCAGATTGTTGATTGGCGTATGCTATTATTCGTGCTGGCAATGATGTTTATCGTTCGACCGTTATCGATTTGGATTGCGACGATAAATACAGGCTTAACGTTGGAAGAACGGGCATTAATCGGGTGGATTGCACCGCGAGGCATTGTTGCGTTAACTGTATCGGGTTACTTTACAACGGCACTGCAGGATGTAGGGTTTCAAAGTGCACAGTTATTAACAGCGCTGACATTAGCACTTGTTTTTGCGACAGTAGTTGCCCATGGTTTTAGTATTGGCTGGCTTGCCAAAAAGCTTCATTTACAGGCTTCCACTGGTAAAGGTATCGTCATTGTAGGCGCATCACCATTCACAACTCAATTAGCGACATCACTTCAAAGTAATGGAATTGATGTATTAGTGATGGATCGCTCATGGGAAGATTTATCTGCTGCTCGCCACAATGGCTTGAAGACGGAAACGGGTGATATTTTAAGCGAGCATACCGAGTTCTATGTCGACCTAACCCCTTATGATCAGCTAATTGTCGCTACAAAGCAGGATGCCTATAATGTTCTTGTTTGTGCTGACTTTGTTCCAGAGCTCGGGCGTCTCAATATTTATCAGACAGCCCTACATTCTACTGACCCTAAAAATTATTCTCGAAAATACGGGGGACAGTTATTAGTCGATGCAGAGCACGATATTCATCAATTAAATGCGCTTATCGAACAAGGTGCGCAACTACGGCAAACGAAAATTACTGAAGTATTTACAGTGAAAGATTATCTAGAACAAAACCCAAATGCCGTCATGATCTATGCCATGACCTCAGATGGAGATATCGTGTTAGATATGGTCAATAAATATGACGATATAAAAAATGAACCACATACCATTATTAGTTTAATTGGCTAACTATATGTTGGAGAGCGTTAATCAAAAAAGGATTAACGCTTTTTAAGTTGAAGTTATTGCTACTCAAGGAGGTAAAACATGAATTATATTACACCGAACAAAGCCATGTTAAAGATGAACAGATGGCCTCGGCAGACGATAGCAGCGGGTCGGCGACATTCCGTTGGGCTTCAAGCTGATGGAACTGTGGTGGCTACAGGAGATAATAAATATGGGCAATGTCATGTAAGCGGTTGGCGTGATATAGTAGCGGTGGCGGCTGGTAATGTTCATATGGCGAGGAATACAGGAAATACGCATACAATTGGTCTTCACTCAAACGGTACGGTGGAAGCTGTTGGTTGGAATAAGCATAATCAATGTCATGTAAACGAGTGGTGTGATATAGTCTCGGTTGCAGCCGGCTGGTGTCATACCATTGGCCTTCAATCGAATGGTATGGTGCTCGCAGTGGGCCGAAATCATGAAGGAGAGTGCCAAGTAAACGACTGGCGTAACATTGTAGCAATCGCTGCAGGTGACTGGCACACTATTGGTCTTCAATCGGACGGCTCGGTAACCGCTGCAGGGAATAATCGCTACCACCAAGGTAACGTCCATGATTGGCGCAATATGGTGTCGGTTGCTGCAGGCTATCTTCATACAATTGGTCTTCGTTCAGACGGTACTGTATCAGCCGTGGGGTCTAATAAACATAAGCAATGCGATGTAATGGGCTGGCAAGGGATGGTGTCGGTAGCAGCGGGTAGTTACCATACCATTGGACTTCAAGCTGATGGCACGGTAATAGCTGTTGGTTTGAATAAACATGGTCAATGTAATGTAAATGACTGGCATGATATTGTGGCAGTTGCGGCGGGTTGCGCACATACTGTTGGACTTCGAGCAGATGGCACAGTGGTTGCAGTAGGGGATAATGAGTATGGCCAATGCGATGTAAGTGGCTGGCAGGGCATACAAGTACATGGCGATTAGATATTGGACACTAGATTTTCAAAAAGGAGCTTGGATTCCCAAACTCCCTTTTTTAGTTGACTCCTTGCTAGTTACGCAATTTGCTGTAAATGTGTTTTCGTAAAAGCTTCCTCATATTTGAGCCCATAACCGAGAGCTCGATCTAAAAAAATATGTGAGAGCCATATCAGAGCAGCTGCAAGAAGTGATGGGGATGCCACCATAAAGCCAATAATAAGAAGCACTGCAGGTAACGCAAAGCTATGCCCAATATTATAAAAGAGAGCACCTATTTTTGTATTCAAGACATAGCCGACCATAGTAATGTCAGGCAGTAGTAAAAAAACGATAAAATAAAGCCATGAAAAATTTAAGTGCCCATAGAAAAAGACCGTGATCATAAAAGCAATAACATATTCTAAAGAAATAATTTTACGTAATTTCATCATCCATCACCTTCCAATAAATTTTGATACATATCCTCTATGAGAGAGGCAATTTTTTCTTGATTTTTTTCATATTGTCCATCAGCCATTAATGTTTTCGTCAACTGTAAGGATTGAAGTGCATGTTGATAGAAATGAAGTTGTTGTTCAATACGGGTGATTTTTGTAGAAAACAGCTGTACCGTTTCTTCATTGCACGTTGGTGATACAGGCTTTTGTTCTAATGTTAGTAAGTGCTTAATTTCTTGGAGTGTAAAGCCTAGCTGGCGTAAGACGATAATAAATTTCATGGTCTGTTCACACGAGGCATCATACACACGGTAGCCATTTTCCTGTTTTTGGGGATGTAGTAAGCCCTCTTTTTCGTAGTAGCGAATTGTATCAGTTGTTAAATGAAATGTCTCAGCGAATTGTTTTATTTTCATGTAAGTACCTCCTAAAATCATCCTAACATTGGAGTATGCTCCAAGGTCAAGGTTCTTAATGAAAATAATTAAAATAAATGAAACGGTCATCCAGTGGCAGTCGTTTATAGTGTAAGAAGGGGAGGTGGACGGCATACTTGAACAAATAATCGATGAACATGCAGAACATTTATTACGTCTCGCCTATTTTTACGTCAAAAACCGGCAAACAGCAGAGGATATTGTGCAAGAGGTCTTCATTAAATTTTCACAGCGTGGCTATGAGGAAAGAGGACAGCTCCGTGCGTATTTATCCACGTTAACAATTAATCAAAGCAAGGATTATTTGAAAAGCTGGCATTATAAAAAAATACTGATACAAGAAAAATTATTTCCTATGCAGGGCGGTAAACAGCGGGATGAACTCGTGGCAGCAGAAGAACGATCCCAAATTGGGGCGGCTATCTTAAAGCTATCATTAACCTATCGAGAGCCCATCATTTTATATTATTTTGAAGAAATGAAGATTCGTGATATTGCCCAGCTGCTCGGTGTGGCAGAAAATACGGTCAAGACAAGGCTGAAACGGGCAAGAGAGGCATTAAAGCCCCATCTGAAGCAGGGGGAATGGGAGGTGTTAAGGCATGAGTGAAATACACAATGAATTAGTCAAAGTAGCGGGTGATTTGACAGCGAGCAAAGAGCGAGTCAAAAAACAAGTACTAAAGCAGGCGCATATTAATAGAAGGAAGCCTTTTCGATTCACCCTGTTAACAGTAGTACTGACACTTTGTGTGGCGGGATTTGTTATGGTGCAGCTTCTTACGAATGAAACAAAGCAAACGTCCTCACTATTTCATGAAAGGCAGCTACAGCACTTCGAACGTATTAGTCAAAATATGTGGCCAGGGAAAGAGCGGGAATTTTATAAGGAGGAGGCCTATCTTTCTTATGAGAAACTTATTGCCTCCTACTATTTTGCAGAGTCTCTAGGTATTGACTATTCAAAGAATGACCTAGAAGTCGAGAGAAAGAAGCAAATGGACCAATTGGAAATGCTTCATCAATCACCTGGATATGAATATTTTTTTCAAGGATTAACACCTAAACAGTATGTTGCAACTTATCTCGAACCCCTTCTGCCAATGTATACTGTTCGGGCGAAGCTGTATGACAAGTATAAGGAAAAATATCCAACCTTTTATGCCTATCAGGAAGTAGCCACTATTGACGCCAAACGGTATTTCCAAGCGAATTTTGCTGAGCAAGCAAAAACCTTTCAAAAGGAGCATAACATTAAAATTCGTTCCAGCTCATATGGTTCTTCCAAGGTTGGGACCGTTGCAAAAGTTGAATCAAATGTTTTCTTGTTTGTAGAAGGGGTGATTCCTGATGATCTTAATCACATGACGAAGGAACAGCTTGCTGAAAAATATGAACAAGCCGATTGGTATCCGGTGTTGGATGATTTTCCTGTCAAGCAGGGGGATTATATTACATTAACATCAATAGGTACAGGGAGCATTGAGGAAAACGGAGTCGTAAGAAAATATGGGTTATTAAATAAATTGGAGGTACTAGAACCAGCCATTACAAAGAAGCTTGAGCTAGACAATGAGCAAGAGGTCGCTCAGTTTTTACGGGATATCCCGTGGCAACCTGCAGATGTGATGAAAAGACCACCTGAATATTCTTTTCAAGTAGAAGGTGTACGGATTGAAATATGGAATGGCTATGGTGGGTCCCTCTACATTCAAAAAGTAGGGATTGGAGAAATTCAGCTGAGTGCCAATAGAGCAAAGCAGTTAAAAGTCCTTTTAGGTATAGATGAATCTTAACAAGTCTCTTTAAAAGAGGCTTGTTTTTTATTTGGAGGAAAATTATAGTAAAAATACCATGTTAAAATAACCTTTCTTTAAAATTTAGGATAAAATACACAGTATTTTTTATCGCTAGGATGAATTACTTAATAACGGAAAAATAAATGAGACCAAAGAATTGTAATATTTTGTGTGTAAATGTAGTATTAAAGAAGTAAGGGAAGATAAGGGGGGGCCGTATGAATACACAAGAATTTGAAGAATTATGGATTACGCTCAATGAATTATATAATGCTGATCGCTTTTTAGAATATATAGAAATAAGTAGTACAGCAATTGAAAGTGCTATTGAGCTTGGTATGTATGATAAGGCTATCCTGCTACTGCGCTATAGTTGTGCCAGCTATTTTCAAACGGGTGATCTACAGCTTTCCATAAGTATCCTTGAACAATATCGTGAGTTAACTTTTCAATATGGCACTGATATTGATTTAATTCAATATTACAATATAGCCGCCATTTATTGGGGAACATTTGGGCATTTAAAAAAATCCGAGGAGTTAATGCTGAAGGGGCTAAAGATTGCTGAATCGATTCAGCATGTGGAGAGCATGGGTAAAATTTATAATAACCTAAGCGATTTAGAAATATCTATGGGGAGTTATAGGAAAGCAAAGGAATTTGCTTTAAAAAGTCTGTATTATTCGAATGCTTTTGAAGTGCAGCATAAAGAGCCGTATACAACTATGATTTATCCGAAAACAAATCTAGCTGTAGCGCTTATTTGGCTTGAGGAATTTGAGGAAGCGAATACGATATTACAAGAATTGTTGGCAACAATTCACCATCCACCATACTCAAAAGTGCAGCTGGAGGTTTTTAATGCATATGCATTTTTATGCGAAAAGCAGGGACGGATAAGTGAAGCCATTGATTTATACCAAAAGACAAAACACTATGCTTTGCAAAACAATGATCTATCCTTGCTTCAGCTTATTTATAATTCTTTAGTGAAGCTCATTGAGGACCAAGGCAATAAAGTGGTGCTATGTGCCGTTCAAAAAGAATATATTAATATATTGTTAGAAATACAACGTGAAAACTACTCACATGTATTGTTTGAAATGGAATACAACGATCATAAGAAGCAATTTGAAAAAAATGCCTATATCGATCCGCTAACGAATATCTACAACCGTCGTTATTTTGATGAACAGGCAGCAAAAATGGTTGAAAAAGCAGCCGAAAGAAATCAGCAATTAGCATTAATGATGGTGGATTTAGACCATTTTAAGGAAATCAATGATATGAATGGTCATTTATTTGGAGATGATGCATTAACAAGTACTGCTAAAACATTACAGGATTATTTTAAGCCCTTTGAATCCATTGTCGCACGCTTTGGCGGAGATGAATTTATTGTACTAAGTCAAGTAAAGGAAGGCGAATCTGTTCAAGCATTGGCAGATAACCTTTATCAAACACTAGCCTCGCTATCTCTTACGGTGGAGCATAAAACGGTTCAATTAGAGTTTAGTATTGGCGTGAGTACGAACCAGCATGGTGAAATTCAGAAGGTGGACGAACTAATTAAACATGCGGATGAAGCGCTTTATAAGTCAAAGCGTAATGGTCGCAACCAAATTACACACTATAACCAATATTATGATGTTGGAAATGGTATTTAAATGAGAGAGAGGCATATCTACAGTGGAAGTGCCTCTTTCGTGAAAGGTTTGTTAATGTTGTGGATTGATTAGGCCGTAAAAAACAATATCTTCAAATGTACCATTTTTATTAACATGATTCTTCAACGTTCCCTCATAGCTCATGCCACATTTCTCCATGATTTTTCCTGAAGCGGGATTGGATAAAAAATACTGGGCATAGACACGATGATAGTTTTTCTCTTGAAAGGCAAACTCGATGATAGCTTGCGCTGCCTCTGTTCCATAGCCATTTCCCCAATACGGCTCCCCAATCCAATAAGCCATTTCTCCATTTTGATGTTGTGAACGATTTGACAAGCCTATTGCCCCATATAATTGTCCACTAATTTTGTCTGTTATAGCAAATTCGTATAGTCGATTATCCTCAAAGTTTTGTGGATGTGTGGAAATCCATGACAATGCACAATCTAATGTATAGGGATAAGGTAAATTCAGGGTGCTTTTATAAAGAGCATAATTGTTACATAATAGACTGACTTCAGGTGCATCTGCCTCTGTAAAAAGTCGGAGCATAAGACGTTCTGTTTCTATTGTTTTTTCTGCTGCTCTGTAAATCATTGAAATACCCCCTTCATAAATGGATAAAACCGATTATAGCACAAAGGCAAGAAAAACAAACCAAATAATGGATATTTGATAAAAACATCTTGATATGGGATAAAAATTTATTGAAAAACGATAAATTTTATGGTAAGTTGAACTGGACAATAAATAAAAGAGGTGCGTAAGATGAAACGAGAAACGCTCTTTTTAAAGATCGCTGTTTTTCTTATGGGATTGCCCGTTCTCGCCTTATGTATATGGGTGGTGCCACGTGTTGCTTTGAATACAGGGGAGCATTCTCCAGTTTTAACCATTTTTGCTTTGCTTGGGGTCTATGCAACGGCAATCGCATATTTTGTTGCTCTTTATACGACGATTAAACTGCTAAGCTATATTGACCAAAACATTGCATTTTCAGAGCTATCAGTGAAGGCTTTAATTAAGATTAAATATTGTGCAATTATCATTAGTAGTGTTTACGTGGTTGGCATGCCACTGATATACTATGCTGCGGAAGTAGATGATGCCCCTGGTCTTATACTTATCGGAATGGTCATTGTTTTTGCTTCCTTTGTCGTTGCAGTTTTTGCTGCTGTGCTTCAAAAGCTTCTAAAAAATGCCATCGATATCAAATCAGAAAATGATTTAACGGTTTGAGGTGAATATTATGGCGATGATCATCAATATTGATGTAATGCTGGCGAAACGGAAAATGAGTGTAACAGAGCTATCAGAAAAAGTTGGCATCACAATGGCAAACCTATCTATTTTAAAAAATGGCAAGGCCAAAGCCATTCGCTTTTCAACATTAGAAGCAATTTGTGAGGCGTTAGATTGTCAGCCCGGTGATATTTTGGAATATCGAAAAAATGAAGAAATACAAAAATAAGAGTCTGCATGATGCAGATTCTTTTTTTGTTGAAATTATTGCCAATAGGAGTTGTCCTATGCTACGATGTAAAAAGGATATATCGACAGGCAGTCGGTCAAATGAGGGGGGTTATCTTGATGAGGGAAATGAAGAAAGCAGAAGAACGCAGAAATGAAATTTTAGATGCAGCAGATGAATTATTTGCCCAGAAGGGTTTTGACGGCACAAGCACGAGTGCAATTCTTGAAAAAGTGGGCATTGCACGAGGCACATTATATTATCACTTTAAGTCGAAGGAAGATATTATGGACGCCCTTATTGAGCGCTATACAAGTACGATGCTAGCAAAGGCAAAAACCATAGCAGCAGACAAGAATATAGCTGTAAATGAGCGCATACTGCGTGTGGTGATGGCACTGAATGTGCAAAATGAACACAGTGGTCAGCAGATCATGGAGCATGTTCATAAACCACAAAATGCATTGATGCATCGAAAAATACAGCAAGTGATTCTTAATCAAGTACCACCTATTCTTACGTCCATAATCCGTGAAGGTATTGAGCAGGGTATTTATCACACACCGTATCCGTATGAATGTATGGAAATGATTATCGCTTATACCAATACGGTATTTGATGATGATCTGGTGGTAATGTCGGAAGAAGAACGGGCTGCCCGTATCCCAGCATTTATTTTTAATGTGGAACGAATGCTTGGTGTTGAAAGTGGTAGCTTGCTGTACATGATGCAAATGTTTGGCAATGAAGGCGAAAGCGGTACGAAATAATACTATTCTTGGGTCTTGTTAGGTTTGATGAAAGTAAAAAACTTACTAAGAGGTGACCTATGTATTATAAAATTGTGCGAAATGATATGGCAAATAGCAAGCTAATTACAGGTATAACCACGCTATTTGTGGTAGCTGCAGCAATGCTTGTCACGCTATCGGCTGTGCTCATCGTCCACTTATCTAGTGCTATTGATTCTCTAATGAAACAGGCAGAAACAGCTCATTTTTTACAGATGCATGCAGGAGAAATCGATACGGAAAGGCTTGCTCTTTTTGCGGAACAGGATAAACGTGTAGAAGAATTTCAGATCAATAAATTTCTGAATGTAGATGGTTCCAACATTAACATAGCTGATAAAACACTAGCACAAAGCGTACAGGACCATGGGTTTAGTATACAAAGTGAGCATTTCGATTATTTACTGGACCTTGATGGCCGTGTAATTGAAGTAGCAAATGGTGATATTTATCTTCCAGTTAGCTACTGGAAGGATGGCACAGCCAAAGTGGGGGATACCGTAACAGTACATGATCAGTCGTTGACGGTTGCAGGGTTTTTACGGGATTCACAAATGAATTCTATGTTAGCATCTTCTAAACGTTTTCTTGTCAGTGAGCAGGATTTCGCGGCGATCCAAAGGGCAGGTACGATGGAATATTTAATTGAATTTCGGCTTAACCATTTAGCTGATTTAAAAGACTTTGAAGAAGCCTATGCGTATGCAGGACTAGAAGCGAACGGTCCGACCATTACGTTTCCCCTTTTCAAAATGCTAAATGCCCTAACGGACGGGTTGATGATTGCGGTCATTCTACTAATTAGTATCCTCGTTGTAGCGATTGCATTTATGTGTATTCGTTTTACATTACTAGCTAAAATTGAAGAGGATTATCGTGAAATTGGTGTGATGAAAGCGATTGGCATACAAGTTACGGATATTCAAAGAATGTATCTAGCTAAATATGCCGCCATTGCAGGACTTGGCTGTATGCTTGGCTTTGCCTGCTCTTTCCTGCTACGGGATACACTGCTTGAAAATATCCGTTTGTATATGGGAGAAACAAACAATACCCCTTTCGTATGGTTGTTTACTATCATCGGATTACTGCTCGTGTTTCTTGCCATCATAGGTTATGTACAATCCGTTCTTAGACAATTTCGCAAGCTATCTGCCACGCAAGCTATTCGCTTCGGTACAATGCAAGGAAAAGTTGGTTATGCATCTTATTTGAACCTCAGCTCTAACAAAAGGCTTCCTATTAATCTCTTTTTAGGCATAAATGACGTGCTCTCACGCAAAAGGTTGTATGCCACTATGCTTGCCGTCCTACTGTTGGCGACATTTATGATCATTGTTCCTCAAAATGTATCGAACACAATTTCTAGCAAAAGCTTTATAACACATATGGGGATTGGCGATAGTGACATTCGAATAGATATCCCACAAGGTCACCAAAAGGCTGTAGCTACCATCATGAAAACGCTAGAAAAGGATACAGCCATCAAGGAATATACCGTTTTGACGACAAAAAAATTCAAAGCCATTACAGATGATGGGACGGAAAAAAATCTGAAAATTGAGCTTGGCGACCATACAATCTTTCCTCTAACGTATGCCCAAGGTAGGGCGCCTGTTGCACAAAATGAAATGGCGCTTTCAGTATTGAATGCAGAGGAGCTTCATAAAAAGGTTGGTGATGTTATGTCACTAGTCATCAATGGTGAAAAGAAAAACCTAGTAGTGAGTGGTATTTATTCAGATATTACTAATGGTGGCAAAACAGCTAAGGCAGCCTTCTCTGACCATTCAACAGAAAGCGTATGGCATGTCATTTATGGAACGATGTCAAATCCGTCACAGGTCGAAGAAAAGGTGAAGGAATATACGGATGCATTTTATTTTGCCAAGGTATCAGGCATTGATGATTATATTAACCAAACATTTGGGGCAACGATCCACTCTATAGAAAAAGCTTCTAACGCATCACTCGTCATTGCCCTACTGCTGTCTGTGCTAGTGACATGCTTATTTATGAAGATGTTGATGACGAAGGATCGATCATCTATCGCTATTATGAAATCATTGGGCTTTACAAATGGAGATGTTGCCACACAATATGTCACACGTTCGATGCTTGTTGTATTAGTAGCTGTTTTAATAGGGAACTTACTCGCAAATACGCTAGGAGAATTTCTCACAAGCAAGGTCATTGCCTCATTTGGTGCAGCTTCATTTAATTTTACGATTAATTCATTAGCTATTTATGTTTTTTGCCCATTAGTACTCATAAGCGTCGTTTTACTTGCAACGATTATTGGTACATCAAGGGCGGGGCAAATAAAAATAATGGATCATATAAGGGGGTAGAATGAGATGAAGACCTTAGTGAGTGGTGAGCACATCGTAAAATCATTTCTAATAGGCAATGAACAGCACCCCGTTTTATTAGACGTATCCGTGGCAATAGCTGAAGGGGAGTTCGTTTCCATTATGGGACCGTCAGGCTGTGGAAAGTCCACTCTCTTGTATGCACTAAGTGGGATGGATAGCATTGATCATGGCCTTGTTATTTTTGATGGTCTAGATGTAACCTCCTTAGATGACAAGGAACTTGCCAATCTGCGTAGAACAAGGATGGGCTTTGTGTTCCAGCAGCCAACCTTTCTAAAAAGCTTGAATATCCTGGATAATATCCTGCTACCAGCCATGCGTGATCAGCGGAAAAATGTGAAGGCCTTGACAGAAAGGGCGCTACAGCTCATGAACAAAATGGAGATTGAAGACTTGGCAAAGCGAGATATCACCCAGGTTTCCGGTGGTCAGCTTCAGCGGGCGGGCATTTGTCGGGCTTTAATCAACAATCCACAAATGATTTTTGGGGATGAGCCAACAGGTGCTTTAAATTCAACATCTGCCCAGGCAATTATGGATATACTAGCCTCTATAAATAGGGAAGGTACAACGATTATGCTTGTCACACATGATCCTAAAATTGCTGCGAGAACGGAGCGTATCCTCTTTATGTGTGATGGCGCAATCGTCAGTGAAATGCGCTTGCCAAAATTCGTTGGCTCGAATGTAGCCGATAGATTGGCCAAAGTGGTAGCAACAATGCGAGAAATAGGTATTTAATAGATGGGTTGAATCCGTAATTGCTTAAAAAGCGGCCATTACGGATTTTTTATTTTTTTTTGTAAAAAAATGAATCGTAATGATAGTGGCGTCCGTCAGTAGTGTAGAAAGAAGGTGAGAGCAATGATGGATATTGAGCAGATCATCGAGGAGCATGGTGATTACTTACTAAAGGTCGCCTATCTATATGTGAAAAATATAACAACGGCGGAGGACATCGTCCAAGATGTGTTCATTGCTTTTTATCAAAAGCAGGAACAATTTCGACAGGAAGCATCATTGCGTACATATTTAGTGAAAATGACGGTCAATCGCAGTCATGATTATTTACGGAGCTGGAAAAGCAAACGGCTGACATTATTTGAAAAGATCACGGGTCGCACAACAACTGTTACACCTGAAAAGGAGATACTTGAAAAATCCGTTAAAAAAGAGCTAACAGAAGCGTTGTTTACCTTATCCGTTTCCTATCGAGAGGTTTTGATATTGTATTATTTTGAGGAGATGTCGACAGTGGAGATCGCACAGCTTGTTAAATGTCCAGAAGCAACGATTCGCACAAGATTACAGCGAGCTCGCAAACAATTGGCAATAGCAATGGGTGACTTTGATTGGGAGGTGCTACACAATGAATCGATTTAAAGAAAATCTATTAAAAGAGCTACAAGATGTCAAGCTTTCAAAGAACCGGAAACAAATAATCGCGGGTCAAGCACAACGAAAAGTTCAACGCAAAGCAGGTGGTCAATGGACATATCGTATTGTGTTAGCGACCTTTACTATTTTCGTCATTGGTTTTAGCTATTTACTAACGCAGCAGAAGGAACAGCATACAACAGGTCATCAGGCAGCGAGATTACAAGAGGATACGTCGAGCTGGTGGTCATTATTTGAATCAGATTATGTAAGAGGCATTCTTTTATTAGGCATATTTATAGGTTCAACCTATATTGTCAAACGTTTTTTAGTGAAAAAAGGCTATGGTTTACCGGTTTGTATTGAATGTGGGGAGAGCTGGTCTGAGAAAGAAGCACGTAAATTGTACCGCAAAAATAGTGAAATTGTGTGCCCTCATTGTGGACAAAAACAGTATCGTACGAAAAAATCGATACAAATAGGGGGCATTCTCACGATGCCAATCCCATTATTTATTATGCTGCAGCATGTTTTCCATCATTATTTTATCGGTATTATTTTCTTTTTAGTAGGGATGCTCATTTTTTATCATCAATTAGTGCCCTATGTGTATAAGCTACAAGAAAAAGATCCAATGAATGAACCTCTATGGTAATAATTTTGCAAGGAAATTGCTATGCTTATCTAGCAATTTCTTTTTTTATTCTAAAATAGATTGACAACCGTTTTCATTTGCATTATCTTTGTGTTAACTTATTTTTATAATTAGTTAACGCACAAGGGGAGGCTTTTTACATTGAAAAAAGGAAGTACATATCAATACGTGTTAGCGGCATTTGGTGCAGCCATTATTGCAGTTCTTGCACAGGTGACGATCCCGCTACCACTCATTCCGATTACAGGACAAACGTTAGCGGTTGGCATCGTGGTGACGATATTAGGGACAAGACTTGGGACATTATCTGTGCTGCTTTATATGCTATTAGGAGCAGTAGGGTTACCTGTATTTAGCGGTATGTCAGGTGGGCTGGCAATTTTAGTTGGTCCAACTGGTGGATATATCGTTGGTTTCCTTGCTACAGCGATTATTATGGGCTTATACTTAGATAAATTTGGTATTTCATTCGTACAAGCAATTATTGCAAATATTATTGGGATGTGTGTAACATTGGCGTTCGGTTCTGTATGGTTAAAAATTGTAGCGGACTATACATGGACAGCTGCCTTTATGGGCGGTGTTGCTCCATTTATCGTAGTAGGAATCGTTAAAGCGGTGCTTGCAGCGTGGATTGGTGTTATTGTTCGCCGCCGCTTAGCAAGTGCACATTTAATTGAAGCAACAGCATAGGACATAGGAGGAATAGTTTTGGCAACATTATGGACAGGTGGAAAGATTTACACGATGGCTCAAGTTGGTGAAACAGTGGAAGCAGTCCTTGAAGAAGATGGAAAAATTGTGGCGACAGGCTCAGTAGAGAGCTTGTCGCCACTAGCTGCTTCTATCCAACATTTACAAGGTAGTGTGATGTACCCAGGCTTTGTTGATAGCCATTTACATATTATCGGTTACGGTGAAAAACTAAAGCATATTGATGTCTCCATGGTGACAAGTAAGGATATGCTACTCGAGAAGCTACAAGAGCGAATGTCCCATGCTTCCGCACAGGAATGGGTCATTGCAATTGGACTAAATGAAAACCAATTTGATGAACCCATTTTTCCGACATTAGCAGAGCTAGATGCACTAGGAGAAGCCCATTTAATTATAAAACGTAGCTGCCATCATTTAATTTTAGCCAATTCCAAGGCACTTGCATTTGCAGGGATTACTAGCGCTACCCCTTCACCAGAGGGCGGTGTCATTGACAAAGTTGATGGTCAACTTACTGGTGTGCTAAAGGATGCGGCCTTGTATTTAATTGTTAATCATATGCCCCACATTACACCAGCTTATATTGAGGATGCTCTGGCAAAAGCGATTGCCTCACTCCAATCCTATGGTTTAGTAGGTGGTCATTCTGAGGACTTAAGCTATTACGGGCCACCAAGTCAGCCGATTCAGGCCTATCGCAAAATAGTGGAGGCACAGCAATCCTTTAAAGTGCATTTACTACAGCATCATACGGTCTTTGAAGAAGTCGTGAAAATGGATCTACTTTCTTCACCATACTTGGAGTTTGGCGCCATGAAAATTTTTATCGATGGAGCCTTTGGAGGTCGCACAGCTGCGCTACGTCAACCATATTGCGATGATCCAAGCAATGCAGGGATGCTAATTCATTCTACGGAGCAATTAACGAAGTATGTTCAATTGGCTCGTCACTACGGACAAACTGTTGCAGTGCATGCCATCGGTGATTTAGCTATAGAGACGATTTTAGCAATCTTTGCAGCAAACCCACCTCAAGAAGGTCAGCTTGATCGAGTCATTCATTGTAGTTTAGTGGATGATGACATTTTATCCAAGCTAGCTGACTTACCAGTTGCCGTTGATATGCAGCCGCAGTTTGTGCAAGGGGAATATCAAGCAGAACTGTCTAGACTCGGGACGAAACGAGCGCAGGGCTTACATCCTTTAAAGTCACTGCTTGACCGAGGGCTTATAGTAGCAGGGGGCAGTGACGCGCCGATTGAAGTACCGAATCCGTTAGTCGGAATCTATGCTGCTGTCACAAGGAGAAATGTTGGGGAAACACACGATGGCTATAATTCACAGGAAAAAGTCTCTCGTTTTGAGGCAGTTCGACTCTATACAGTAGGGGCTGCAGAAATTATTGGTCAGCAAAATACTAGGGGCAAAATTGCAGCGGGCTATGCAGCTGACTTTACGATTTTACAAGAGGACCTTTTTCATGTGGAGATCGAGCACCTCCCTCAAATTCAAGTAGCCTGTACGGTTGTGGATGGCAAAATTGTCTATGAAAATCGCTGTAAAGGATAACCTTTGCAGCGATTTTTTGATGTGCTATTTTCTGTCGGCTAATTGTTTAACTTGTTGTTCTAGGTTTGCGACACGAATTGTTAAGTCCTCTACTTGCTGTTGTGTGGTTGGGGGAGGAGGCACAGGGGTAGTTGATTTCATTTTTTTAATCATATGAATCATCACGAAAAAGATTGCGAGAAACATACATAACAGAACGATCGTACTAATGACATCGCCAAGGTTGAATTTCATGTTTGCGCTCCTTTCTCTAGTGGGTATCTAGTTATATACTGGATAGCCTTCGAAAAAGTTTCAAGAAAATAGAAAAGGACGAGCCAACAAATGGGGTTTCAGATTATTTGTTGCATGATAATCAAGAGAACAACACAATTCTTCTCCTACTTTGGCGCATAGAATACTTGAACAAATAGCTATTTTCCATGCTTTGAGTAATGGGCCATAGCAGTATGAACATACGTTAGTAGAGAGCTATTTTAACAGCATGACAGGGGTGAGTATGTGCACAAGGCAGGACAAGTAATGCGACAGGCTGTCTACAATATTTATGCTTATCGTTTAGATTATGTACAGGTTTTCGCATTGATTAGAATCTTTCAATTTTTATTGATAATCCCTGTTACCTCTATCGTCTTTAAGCTCACGCTACGAGTAACGGGATTTACACATATTACAGAGCAAAATTGGCAAAGTTTTGTGGCGCATCCCTTTGTCATCATGATGATTTGTCTATTAATGTTACTGTTTTTATTATTTGTCTATTATGAAATGGGCTTTTTGTTCTTAATGGCTTTTCATCAGCAAAGAGGAATGCGCTATCGATTTTTTCCTTTATGGCAGCAGTTGAATCGTAAGGTTGTTTATTTTTTTAGTGTCCAAATCTTATTTTTAATCGTCTATCTTGCCCTATTATTGCCACTCGCTTCTTTTATGCTACCACTCACCTTAACCCAATCCATCTCACTTCCACATTTTTTAACCGAAGAAATAATGAGTACTCGAGCAGGTAGACTAGCATATGCTGCAGTGGCAAGCATTTTAGTAATGATCGGTATCCGAAGTATTTTGACCTTACCTATTTTTACAATCCAACCGAACATCTCCATTTTACGCTCATTCAAGCAAAGCTGGCGATTTTCGAAGCGAGGTTTATTTGAATTGTTAGTGTTACTGGCAATGCTTTTAACAGGTCATTTGCTAATGATGCTAGGTATAACGGTCATTAGTACGTTTCCACTTTATATTATAGAACGGTTAATGCCAAGTGCTGCACTCGTTACTGCCGGATTGACACTCGCTTTTCTAGAAATGGTCTTTGTGGTGCTTTTTAGTTTATTACAGGCCACGTTTTCACAAGTCATGGTTGCCATCACCTATAATACGTCTGTGCTAGGCAAATTTAACGTTGCTTCATATAGGAAGCGACGCTATAAACCATTGCTATTCATTAGTTTCATCGTGTTTATCGTATTAAGTATGATGAACATGAATTCTTTAGAGAAAAGTGTTTATGCGCCTGATACCAAAATTATTGCCCATCGAGGCTATGTAGCAGGCAATGTAGAAAATACGATTAGTGGGTTGGTGAGCGCAGCCAATGCAGGGGCTGATTTGATAGAAATTGATATTCAGCAAACCGTCGATGGTGAATTTGTCGTTTTTCATGATCGAACTTTACGACGATTAGCTGGTAAAAACGGCGTGATAGCGAATATGACCTTGAATGAACTAAAATCGTTAACCATTCATCAAAATGGCTTTAGCGATAAAATTTCCTCGCTAGATGATTGTATCGAAATTGCCAAAGCTTTAGATGTGTCGCTATTAATTGAATTAAAGGTCCATGGCAAAGAAACAGAAGATGTTCTTCCTAAATTGGTAGAAAAGCTTCGAAACTATAAGGTGCTTGATTCCTATTATGTGCAATCTGCGGACGGGCAGAAAATGATGCAATTAAAAAAATTAGTACCCAATCTACGTGTCGGCATTGTCTATGCCCTCAATATCGGACCGATGGAAGAAAATGTTGATTTCATCGCATTAGAGGAATCCTGGGTAACCGAGCAGCTCATCGAGGAGTTAAAGCAGCATCCAACCGATTTATTTGTCTGGACCCTCAATGACGATCGTTCACTACAAACCTTTATCGAGAAAAATGTCAGTGGCGTCATCACCGACCACCCCGACGTCGCCCGCGAGCTAAGAACACAGCAAAGCGAACATCAATACTTCCTCCAACGAGTCCTCAATCGCCTCCGCTTTATCTTTTAAGCGGGGCGAATACCCGCGAAGTGTAGGTGAATCCCTGTGAGCGAAGGTGAATACCCGCGGAAGAGGAGCGAATACTCGCGGAGCAGAGGCGAATACCCGCGGAAGGGAAGTGGATACCCGCGAAGCAGAGGCGAATACCCGCGGAAGGGAAGTGAATACCCGCGAAGCAGAGGCGAATACCTGTTAGCGAAGGTGAATCCCCGCGGAAGGGAAGTGAATACCCGCGAAGCAGGGGTGAATACCCGCGAAGGGAAGTGAATACCCGCGGAACGAAGTGAATCCCTGTGAGCGAAGGCGAATAGCCGCGAAGCAGGGGTGGATATCCGCAGAAGGAAAGTGAATCCCTGTAGCGAAGGTGAATACCCGCGGAAGAGAAGCGAATACCCGCGAAGCAGAGGCGAATACCCGCGAAGCAGAGGCGAATACCCGCGAAGCAGAGGTGAATACCCGCGAAAAAGAACCCTATAACAAGAAGACATCTCTGAAAATATTAGGCTTCATAAAAATTTTGGCCAAATTGTAACCTTTTTCATGGAAACACGACTACTTTTATGAATCGTGATATGAAGGAGATGCTTTTTGTATGAAAATGACGAAAGTCGTACCATTTGCTATGTCAGCATTATTATTAGGGGGCGCGTTTGGAGCTCCAACTGCATCAGCGAGCGAAGTGGAGGCGGTTGTAACGAACACGGACAATTCGGAGCAACAAGTACAGCCGGTCTTTATTAAAGTGACAGGGACAATTGACAAAGTAGAAGTACGTGAAAATGGCACTTACTATACAGTAATTGATGGTGACAATACGAATATTATGATCGCCAATAAGGATTCACTTGTTTTCGATAATACGGGGAAAGAAGTGAAGCTACAAAAGGGGGATAAAGTGTCGGCGTATTCTTATGCGAAAAAGCCTATGCTAGCTATTTATCCGCCGCAATACAACCCGGAAGTAATTATTGTCGAAACAGAAGAAATGGGTAGCGTGGAAGTTGATTTCTTTAACAAAGATTTAGTTGATACTGAAAACAACTTAAAATTAAATGTTGGGGAAGACATGAAACTAGTGAGTGCTTCCGGTAGAGATGTGAAAATGGATGATTTAAAAGAGCAGCATTTAGTAGTATTCTACACGATTGCCACTATGAGCATTCCTGCTCAAACACCACCTTCAAAAGTGATCGTGTTAGACACAATCGAGAAAGAAGAGCCAGTGGAAGTGGACCCAGAGCCAACACCGGAACCAGCACCAAATAAATCAGCTGTTGAAGACATCATCAATAAGGACTTTTATGAAGTAGAAGGAACGAAAATGGTACCTCTACGATTAATTGCAGAAGAACTTGGCTTTAAAGTAGAAGTAACATCAAAAGGTGCCATCATTTCTAAAGGCGCACTATCTTATACAATTACTCGAGGACAAAAAGAATATGGCTACAATAAAGCGCTTCGCCAATTTAAAGTAGCCCCAGCTCTATTAGAATCTGGCAAAACTTATGTACCTGTTGAATTCGTAGAAGAATTAATGAAATAAGCATATCATCCCCCCTTTGTGGTTTTTACCATGAAGGGGGTTTTATTTGTATCTTTTGAAAACCCCTTGCTATGCGAGGGGTTCCAAAGGGCTTCTAGCT
>NZ_DAMDAY010000076.1:0-8652 GCF_032093475.1 Lysinibacillus sp.
AAGCCCTTTGGAACCCCTCGCATAGCAAGGGGTTTTCAAAAGATACAAAAAAAAAGGCATCCCTTTAAGGGAATGCCTCTTCTACATCTCATCCTGGAAATAAATTTTATAAAATTTTCGATTTGTTGCTTCATCATATCCTACTTCAATCAGTTCATCTATTTGGTCGATATGTTGAATATTTACTTGTATTTCAATGTTGGCATCGAGCTTAATTTTACGTTTATATTTTTTTTCGGCCTTTTCTAATGCACTATCTGATATAACCGTTTCATAGGGTTTGACTGAGTTGATCAGTATATCCTTTTGTGTAGCATCAGCTTGCTCAAATACAGTTTCAATATAATGGTTTACTTGAAACTCTTCTTCATTTCTAAAATAATCCAATGTTTTATTCAAAAGTCCTAGCTTCTCTGTGTTTGAATAATTTTCTTCCTTTAAAATGTATTTTTTACATTCAGTGAGCGCTAAATCAGTTTTATGATAATATTCATCTGCAACTTTAATTTTTAAAAAACGTTCTTGCCAATAAATGATATCCTCTTTACGCTTTGTTTTCATAAATACAGCAGGAGGTTGTTCTGGCCCCATATCCACAATAATGGCCATATTATTAATTTTTTTGACGTTAATGCCATCAATGCCGTTGACAATCATTTGATTTTGATCATTTTTAACATCTAAAAATATTTCTTTTTCATCAATTTTAACAATGGCAATAATCTTTTTTTCCTCATTCAATAGTAAACAGTTTTCAAATAAGCCAATAAACAGTTCACCGCTTTTAATATTGGGATGCTGTGACACACTATGTAAGTGTCTAGCTATATTTTGTGATTGTTCTAGAAAGCTACTGTTTTGTTCAAAAATGGCCTTGGCGTACGTATAAATTTCATTGAGAGCAATATTTGTTTCATGGAAAAATTCGAATTGTTGCTCCAAATCAATCTTACTAAATGCAAGCTGTGTAAAGGCTGCTTCTAACATGACCTCGGGCTGAGTAAAGGCTTCTTCACCCAAAATAAGTGTCTCGTTCAAAAAATGTAGACTATATTGTGCTAATTTACTTTCACTAACTTCAAGCATAAATTCCACCTTCTAATTTTTCATAGTAGCTAGTATACCATATTCTATTTAATAGATTTCATTTATCATGTTCTAAAATGTTGGGAGGATAAGATGGATCAGTCAAAAATAAACTCAAAAGGCATTCAATTAAGAGCGATTACAATAGAGGATTTTCCTAGTGTTTTAAAATGGAGTAAAGATGATAGGTTTTGTTCAGCCAATGGATGGAATATTAATAGCAGTTATGAAGAACTTTATGAATGGTGGCTCCGATATGTGGAAAATAACTCTGCTGATTTTGTACGAATGGGGATAGCGTATAATGGTACACTCATAGGTTATGCCGATTTAGTGGATATGAAGGAGCAGACAGCTGAGCTAGGACTTGCTATTGGAGATAGTTCCTATTGGGGAAAAGGGTTTGGTACGATTGCGACAAAATGCATGCTAGCTTTTGCTTCTGAAAACAATAAGATTGATCAGTTGCTAGCAGAAACACACGAAACAAATTGGCGAGCAAGAGCCATATTAGAGAAAATAGGGTTTAGAGAAATAAGTAGTAGGGGAAGTGCGGAATATTTAGGGGAAACCAGTCAACTCATTCAATATAGTATTGTATTCTAAATCCACTACCAGTACTCCAATTTTTGGGGGCTGGTTTTTTTAGGTTCCTGTTCAGAATATTGATGGTTAGAAGTTTAAAATATGGTGGCTTAGATAATGATAAAAACATGTAGAGATACTATGTATGATGTCTACTAAAGAGGGTGATGATTTGTGTGGGAAAAAGTGATTTCCTACATGCCACATTGGCAAGTTTTTATGCAGGCCTTTTTAGCATTTTTAATTCCATTTTTGATTTTCAAACTGTTTAATGGTTTTTTATTTGTAAAAAAGAACAATGGAATGATTGATATGAAAGAACAAACTGTGCAAGGTGAGGAGCAGTACGAATCTGTTTCAAAAACGCTTGACCAATTTACAGGAGTTTATGATGTTGATCTTTTAAAAATAAAGAAAGAATTGGAACATAATTGGGATGTACAATTCAGAGAGTTTCACATAGGGAATACAGGTATTCGTGCAGCCATCGTCTTTCTAAAAGAATTATGCGATAAAGAAATGATCGATAAGCATATTTTGAAATCATTAATGGAGGGAATAACTGAAAATCCTACGATTATAAAAGGCTATGAATTGCAGCAATTAATAAAAAATGAAGTTCTTCCTGTGAGCGATCTATTCGAGGAATCAACCGTGATGAAATCTGTAGGGGGGGTACTAACTGGGGCAACAGCATTAATTATTGATGGTATACCAAGTGTATTTATCCTTGGTACTGCACAAGGAAAGACACGCAATCTTGATGAGCCTATTTCAGAAGCATTGGTGCGCGGACCAAGATTAGGCTTCACAGAAAATTTAAGCGTGAATACTTCCTTATTAAGGCAACAAGGGGAAAATCAGCATTTAGCTATCATTAAAATGGAAGTTGGCACGCGTATCAAAAAAGAGCTAGTAATAGCCTATATAGATGAAATTGCTGAGCCTGATTTAATTGAAGAGGTGAAGAAACGAATCAGCAAAATAAATCTAGATAATCTACCTGAATCTGGTTATATTGAACAATTGATTGAGGACAATTATCTTAGTCCTTTTCCGCAAGTTCAAAGCACCGAACGTCCTGATCGTGTTTTTGCAGCCTTAATGGAAGGACGTGTCGCCATTTTATTAGATGGGACCCCTTTTGCTCTCATTGTGCCAGTAACCTTTAATATGCTTTTACAATCTCCGGAAGATTATTACGAACGTTGGTTACCTAGCTCACTTATTCGTTTGCTTCGCTTTCTTGCGGCAGGTATTACATTGTTTGGACCATCCATATATATTGCTTTTGTGTCATTTCATCAGGGGCTAATCCCGACTAAACTTGCTTTATCGATGATGTCGACAAGGCAAGGTGTTCCATTTCCTGCATTAATCGAAGCACTGATCATGGAAATAGCGATTGAAATCCTACGAGAAGCTGGACTTCGCTTACCTAAGCCGATTGGTCCCACAATGGGAATAGTTGGCGGACTTGTCATCGGAGAAGCGGCTGTCCAGGCAGGAATTGTTAGCCCCATTATGGTCATAGTCGTAGCATTAACAGCTATTTCATCCTTCGCTATTCCACAATATAATGCAGGGATTTCGTTACGTATGCTACGCTTTATTGCAATGCTTTCTGCTGCTTTATTTGGGTTATATGGAATTATTCTATTTTTCCTTTTCCTGTGCAGTCATTTAGTAAAGTTGAAAAGTTTTGGTGTACCTTTTGTTAGCCCAACCGTTCCTTATCGAGCAGGGGATTGGAAGGATTTTATGGTACGTATGCCGTTAAAGATGATGAAACGTCGACCAAAATTGTTAAAGCCTAAAGACACTATTCGCAAAGGGAATTAGGAGGAAGGGAGAATAATTGCCATGTCCGATCGTTCAAAAGATAAAATAACAACGTCACAAGCAATTGTTATTATTATTAACTATATTCTAGCAACTGGGATTCTTACCTTACCTCGTGCATCGGTAGAGAAGGTGAAAACGCCAGATGTTTGGATAAGTGTTTTTTTAGGTGGCATCGTCGCAATGATAGCGGGCGTTATCATTGTCAAGCTTAGTCAACAATATTCAGATAAAACTTTTTATCAATATACTCAAGACATTGTTGGCCAATGGCTAGGCTGGTTGATTAGCTCCTGTGTCATTGTTTATTTTTTTACTATTTCTGCATTTGAGGTTCGGATAATGGCTGAAGTGACCTCCCTCTTTTTATTGGAAGGAACGCCAACATGGGCCATTATTTTACCCTTCTTATGGGTCGGGCTGTATTTGATTAGTAGTGGCATCAATTCAATCGCACGATTATTCGAAATCATTTTCCCCATAACCTTTGTTATTTTTTTACTAGTTGCTTTTTTAAGCATAGGCATATTTGAGATTGATAATCTTAGACCCGTATTAGGTTTAGGATTAGTACCGATGTTAAAAGGTGTAAAAACAGCTACATTAGCCTTTTTAGGACCTGAAATTATGCTGTTGCTAGTTGCTTTTATGTATCCATCAGATAAATCGAAAGCGATTAAGGTAGTTTTAGTTGGCATCACAGTACCTTTACTTTTTTATGTCATTACTGTCGTGATGGTGATAGGTGCTCTATCTATTGATGGGGTAGTGACAAGGACATGGCCAACAATTGAACTAATGAGAAGTTTTGAAATTCCTGGCTTAATTTTTGAACGCTTTGAATCATTTTTGCTTGTCATATGGATTATGCAAATATTTGCGACCTTTACGATTACTTATTATGCTGCTGCCTTAGGATTAGCTCAGCTTTTTAACAAAACTATACATCCTTTCCTATATGGCTTATTGCCTGTTATTTATATCATTGCAATGACGCCAAAGAATATTAATGAACTGTTTAAATTTGGAGATAAAATTGGCAATGTTGCATTAATTTTATTTGGCGTAATCCCTATAACCTTACTCCTTATATCAAAACTGAGAGGACATAAAACATGAAGCGAACTCTTCGATATGTGCATCTTTTACTAGTGATGATGGTTGCCCTACTTCTCACAGGCTGCTGGAGTAGTAAAGAGATTGAAGACTTAGGGCTAATTGTAGGTACGTCCTTGGATTTAGAAACTGGGGACGTTACGTCAGAAGAGCAACAAGAGGCTAGATATGCTAATAGAGAGCTGCTTACGGTCACGAATCAACTTGTCACTTCAGAGACAACTTCTACGGGTACCAAAACAGGGCCAATACATCAGAAAGCCTACAAAAACGTTTCGGAAACAGGAGATGCCGTTTTGCCTACACTACGGAATATGGTGTTAAAGATTGATAAACGTGCTTTTGCTGAACATTCCAAAGTGATTGTGATTGGAGAGGACCTTGCAAGTACTATCAACTTGCAACAAACGTTGGATTTTTTTCTAAGAGAGTTGGAAATACGACCAAGCGGAATATTGCTAATTGCTCAGGGGCAAGCAAGGCAGGTGCTTGAAACAAATGAACCAACTAAAATTCCAGCCTTTCAATTGGTAGAAATGATGCGTGGACACGAACGAACGACAAAGATTTTGCCTCCTATGACGATAGCTAAATTAGAAGGGAAACTGTATTCACATTCTAGCTTCTTATTACAAAATGTGGTGGTAGAAGATGAGGAAGTAAAATTTTCAGGAGCTGCGGTCATTGAAGGGAAATCCAAAAAACTAAAAGGTTTTTTAAATGAAAGTGACTTAGAGGGTATTGCATGGATTACGGGTGAAGGAAAGGGAGGCTTAGTAAAGGGTTTTGATGAAGCGTCGAATTCCCCTATCGTATATGAAATATTGTCTTTGAAAACTAAGATTATCCCGCATGTTGAAGGGGATCGTATTTCTTTTACAATCAAAATAAATTCCGAAGGCAGAATAGCAGAGCATTGGGTACTAGCAGACAAAACATTTAATAATCAATTTTTGAAAAAAGCAGAGAAAATAATCGAGAAAGAAATTGAACGTTTAGTGATGAAAACATTGGATAAATTGCAACAAGAATATCAGACGGATGTCGCAGGGTTTGGCAATAAATTGAGAATTGAGTATCCAAAGGTATGGAAAAAAGTAAAAAAAGATTGGGATCAAATTTTTAGTGAAGTTCCAATTACATGTGATGTTACTATATCCATCAAGGATTACGGCACGTCTGGTGATTAACTTGTTTAATCACCTTTTTTGAGTCGGAATATGATGGAAACGGAGATCGATTGAACTCATTGACCATATGCATGAACCACTTTAAAAGGAAGATTTTTTTCTCATTAGAAATTATTTATTTTGATAGAGTTCCTGACACTCAATTTGAATATAAAAGTTAATAAAAATAAGGGGAGTAACTAGCTCCCCTTATTTTTATAGAAGGATGCCTTCCTGATAAAGAATGCTAATGGCGTGAGAGCGATTTTTAGCATGCAATTTTTTGATAGCAGATTTAACATATTGAGTAATAGTTAATTCACTAAGATTCATAAAACCTGCAATTTCCTTCGTACTTTCTCCTATTGCTACCTGTCGCATTACCTCAAGCTCTCTTTTGCTAAGTGAGACTTCTTTTTTACCGTTTCTTGCTTGAATGAAAAGCTGGCCAATAATGTTCCCAAAGGTCGTTAAGTCTTCTAAGATCTTTTCCGTTATAGTAGTCCCTTCCTCCATTTGTGTACTACAAATATATCCAAAAACATATTGACCTATAAAAATGGGGACAATTAAAAACGAATTATTTTGCGAGTGAATAGAATATTTAATACTAATATTCTTTAAATAATCGATACCTGTACAAAATTTAGCTTTCTTATCTTCGATAGCAGAGTAAATAATAGGAAAACTACGAATTTCTTCTCGAATTTCACCGATATGACTACCACCAGATTCATTCAAAAAAATTATGCCTTCAGCTACAAAGCCTATTGGAGAATACCTTAATAAATAGGCATCCTTGAGAGGAAAAGAATCTAAATATACCTGCAAAATGTGTATCAACAACTCTTCATGATTAGCAAAACTTTGGATCGTGTCGAAACGTTTTTGAATGGTATAAAGATTGGACATGATTTATCCCCTTTTTTAGGTATATACTACCCTTAAAATAAGGAATTTTCAATATATTCTGTAAGTTGTAGTATTTAAGTTAAGAAAATCCATTATTTTCTTAGTTCGTATTAAGTAAATTATGAAGATGAGGGGGCACAAAATTTGGGGAGTCAAACAGTCAACGAGGTGGACGCAGTTGTTTTAGGTGCAGGGTTTGCGGGCTTGTATATGTTACATCAGCTAAGGAGTAATGGTTTTTCTACCATTGTATATGAGGCTGGAGATGGTGTAGGAGGGGTATGGTATTGGAATCGTTATCCTGGTGCTAGGTGTGATATCGAAAGCATCTATTACAATTATACTTTCTCAAAGGAATTATATGAAGAATGGACATGGACATCTAGATTCCCAGAACAAGAAGAAATATTGCGCTATTTAAATTATGTGACAGATCGTTTTCAGTTACGAGAAAGTATCCAATTCAACACACGTGTCCATGCAGCACATTTTGATGAGGAACAGAATAAATGGCTCATTCATTTAAATGATGGACAGCGGATTTTAACAAAGTACTTTATAACAGGAATAGGTTGTTTATCTGCTGCTAATATTCCTAACATTCAAGGGTTACAACAATTTCACGGAAAATGGTATCATACTGGGCATTGGCCACATGAAAAAGTTAACTTTAAGGGAAAACGAGTAGGGATTATTGGGACAGGCTCAAGTGGCATTCAAGCAATACCTGTTATAGCAAAAGAAGCAGCACATTTAACCGTATTCCAACGGACGCCACAGTACACGATCCCAGCCCGTAATCATCCATATGATAACGACTTTATAAAAGAAACAAAGCAAAACTTCGAAACGTTAAAGCATGCGATGAGAAATTCTGTTTCGGGTACACCCTTTGCACAAAATCAGCAGTCTGCCATGGAGGATAGTGATGATAGAAGGCTAGAGGTTTTTGAGGAGGCTTGGGCACAAGGTGGCTTTGCCTTCTCAGTGACTTATCATGATTTGTTAACAAATGAACAATCCAATGAAGAAGCAGCGGAATTTATTCGCTCCAAAATACGTCAAACTGTCAAAGATCCAATTGTAGCTGAAAGATTATGTCCTACATATATGTATGGGACAAAAAGACAAGTTTTAGATAGCGATTATTTTGAAACCTATAACAGAGATAATGTTTTACTTGTGGATGTGAAAGCATCACCTATTCAACGAATAACCGAAACAGGTATTCAAACATCCGACGATCAGTACGATTTAGATATCATCATTTTTGCTACTGGCTATGATGGTATGACGGGGCCGTTATTTAAAATTGATATTCGGGGAAGGGGTGGCGTGGCACTGAAAGAAAAATGGGAGAATGGTGCATCTGTTCAAACCTACCTCGGACTTACAACAGCTGGTTTTCCAAATTTATTTATGATAACGGGACCAGAAAGCCCTTCTGTACTTGTGAATATGCCAGTCGCTATTGAACAGCATGTAGAATGGATTGCACAATGCATTAACTACTTACGTGAACACGACATTGAAATAATGGAACCCTTTGAGGAAGCAGAAATAGCATGGAGCAAGCATTGTAGAGAGATTGCTAATGAAACACTATACGTCAAAGGTGATTCCTGGTATACAGGAGCTAATATTGAAGGGAAACCTCGAAGTTTTTTAATCTATCTTGGAGGATTTGATTATTATACAAAACGGTGCAATGAAGTTGCTCAAAACCATTATGAGGGCTTTAAGCTAATGAAATTAAAATCGATATCATAGTTTGAGAGAGAGGAGCATATATAAATATGGAGCAACAAGTAGTCATTATTACAGGTGCCGGAAGTGGTATAGGCAGAGAGGCTGCTAAACTACTTGCAAAAAAGGACAAGGCTTTAGTATTAGTAGATTTTGATGAAAAAAATGGTCAAGATACATTAAGCGTAGTGAAGAA
>NZ_DAMDAY010000076.1:8662-21404 GCF_032093475.1 Lysinibacillus sp.
AATAATGCAGGTGTTTTAAGCCCACCAGCACTTCTTGGAGATTTAGATGAAGAGACGTTTGATCGAGTAATTTCGGTCAATCTTAAAGGGGCTTTTTTAGGTTTAAAGTATGTGTTAAAAGAAATGGAGCAACAACAGTCAGGTGTTATTGTCAATACCGCATCAGCAGCAGGTATACAAGGACAACCCTATTTAGGTGGCTATGCAGCTAGTAAGCACGGTGTTGTTGGGCTAACGAAAACAGCTGCTATTGAATATGGACCAAGTGGTATTCGGGTTAATGTAATTTGTCCTGGTGGTGTGATGACAAACATGACAAAGGGATTAGCATCAAGCCCAGAAGAAAATGGGCCATTGCGAAGATTAGCGGACCCTATTGAAGTTGCAAATGTAATCGCTTTCTTAATTTCACCAGAAGCTTCCTATGTAAACGGCGCTGTCATAACTATTGATGGCGGATTAACTTCTTGAAAAATAGCTAAATAAGAGAGGATGGATCAGAATGGAACATCGAATTAATCCAGAACTAAAAGAAACATTAGCTTTATTTCCCCCTTTAGATTTAGACAATGTACAGGCTACACGAGAGGGAATGGCGGCAGTTGCCGTACCAGCACCAATAGATGAACATATTGCAGTTGAGAATAAAATGATTCAGGGGCCTGCTGATCATCATGATTCACTGCGCGTTAGAATTTATAAGCCAAAAGAGCAAAATGAGATTTACCCAGGGCTGCTATGGATTCATGGTGGTGGGTATGTGTTAGGTGCTCCGGAGGGGGATGATTTACTATGTCAGCGCTTTGTCAATGAAGCAAAATGTGTCGTTGTATCTGTAGACTACAGACTTGCACCTGAACACCCATATCCTGCACCGCTGGAAGATTGTTATTCCGCATTAAAATGGGTAGCGGATCATGCAGATGAACTAGGAATCGATCCTAATCGTCTAGGCATTGCAGGCGCAAGTGCTGGTGGAGGGCTAACAGCTGCCCTTGCATTACTTACTCGTGATCGTAACTATCCAAAGCTTAGCTTCCAAATGCCTCTATATCCAATGATAGATGATCGTAATAATACACCATCCTCATTAGAAATTACAGGGCATATGATTTGGAACCATGATCTTAACCAAAAGGGATGGGAAATGTATTTGAATGGAGAAAACGGCAGTGCTAATGTGTCTCAATATGCCGCTCCAGCTAGAGCAGAAGATCTATCAGGTTTACCGTTTACGTATACATGTGTTGGTCAATTAGATCCATTCCGTGATGAGACTTTACAATATGTCACAAAGTTATGCCAGGCAGGAGTAGATGTAGAATTCCACTTATATCCTGGATGCTATCATGGCTTTGAAAGCATTGTTCCAACTGCTGATATAAGTCAAAGAGCTGTTACGGAGTATGTAAAAGCAGCTAAATATGTTTTAAACCGCAATATTTCGGTTCCTCTATAAAAATTTTAGAATGTCTCGAAGCTTTGATATATCAAGGTTTCGAGATTTTTTGATAGTGTTCATTCACCAATTTTTAATTAGTACATAGCAAGTTTGTAATGCCACCTTTTAGGTTAGACTTTTATTGAGTGAAAGGAGGAGAGTGCAAATTGTTACAGTTTGATTCAAAAATTGTTGGGAAAGAGATTGGTTTTGGTTATTTACGAGATAAAATTGCCGATCGTGGTTTTACAATCGGAGGTAATTGGGAGTATTATAAAGGCAGTTTCGATTCGGTATTATGGAAAGAAGCGGGCGAAACTATATATTTACGCGTCCCCTTCATCGTAACATCTGGAGAACTTGATAATGAAGATTGCCAAATTCGTTTTCAAAAGCCGTTTGTCATTAAGCATGTTGCCAATATTGGCTTAGATTATGACGAGGGATCTTTACTAGACGCAACTGGTGCTAGCCAATTCCAAACACCACTTGATACAGATGGACACATTCATGATAAAAGTAGATGGATTCAGGCAGGAGAACAAGCAGTAGAAGAGAAAGTGCTGCCTTATTTCCTGCATTAGCTAGATAAATTTGAATAGCTATTAACAACATTTTTATGTCTTTTATCCTTTTTCTGATTGGGAACTTGTAATCAAAAATAGAAATAGAATTGTCGTAAGAATTTTCCAATATTATAATAGTGATATTCTATACTACTATAAGAGGTGAGTTTATGGACAAAGTAGCTATTGATGATTTTCAACTTTCCCATCAAAAATTGCAACAAGAACGACTCATCCATCGGAAAGAAGCGTATCTTGAAGTATTGGAAAAAACAAAAGCATATGGTGAAATAATTATGTTTGATAGTATAAAAGGTAATAAAAGAGGCGTCTAGATGACGTCTTTTTCTATTTTCATAACGTATCGCTAGAATATCAAGGAAAGGATGATAAACAATGAAACGACTCATGCCATTTTTCCTGCTACTAATAGTTTTATGTGTTGCTTGTACTTCAAACAAAGATAAGGAGCATAAAAGGCCTGATAAAGAAGACACGCGTTCTACACTCACAACCAATTCAACTGCTGAGATAGTAGCAGATCAATTGCAAACACCATGGTCTATTCAAAAAAGTGGAACTGCTTTTTATATAGCTGAAAGGCCGGGAAATATTGTGAAGATTGAGGAAGGGGCTGTGGATAGGCAACAGGTCATGCTAAAGAAAGAGCTCTCAACAGCGCCAGAGGCCGGATTGTTGGGATTTGTACTAGCACCTAATTTTTCTACAGCACAGGTTGCCTATGCCTATTATACGTATGTCGAGGGATCGGAACAGTTTAATCGCATTGTGACATTAACGTTGAGCGATAATAAGTGGCAAGAGACGGATCTCATTATTGATCGTATTAGAAGTGGTACCTATCATCATGGTGGTCGTTTGCAAATAGGTCCTGATGGTAAGCTGTATGCTACGGTTGGAGATGCGACACAACCATCCTTAGCACAGAATTTGGATGCCCTAGAAGGGAAGATTTTACGCATCAATTTGGATGGCTCCGTACCAAACGATAATCCTTTTCCAAAATCGTATGTATATAGTTATGGACATCGAAATCCACAAGGCATGGCATGGGCAGCGGATGGGACAATGTATGCAAGTGAACATGGCAATTCAGCAAATGATGAAATTAATTTGATTGAAAAAGGAAAAAATTACGGTTGGCCAATCATTGAAGGAATTGACCAACAGCAAGGTATGATAACACCACTCTATACATCGGGTGCTTCTAAAACATGGGCACCATCGGGTATGGCCATCGTCAATAATCAATTATATGTTGCAGCACTAAGAGGCTCAGCTGTGTTACAGTTCGATGTGACAAACAATAAACAAGATGAGCTTTTTACTGAATTTGGTAGAATTCGGGATGTTTTTGTGGAGGAAGGATACCTTTATTTTATAAGCAATAATACGGATGGTCGTGGAAATCCACAATCTCGTGACGATAAGCTCTATCGAACACCGTTGTGATATAATAGTTGTGAAAACATGGAAGATAAGTGAATGGGAGGACTAACATGGCTAATTATCTTAAAATCGCTGTCGCAATTGATTTCTCAGAGCAATCACTCAAAGCATTCGACAGAGCAAATCATTTAGCAATACAGCATCAGGCTATTTTACAATTGGTGAACGTAATTGATACGAAATCGTTTGGAGCGGTATCTGCTTATGATTTAAAATATGCAGAGGAATTAAAGAAAGAAAATATGCTTAAAATGGAAAAACTAGAAAAAGAGGCGTTACAATTAGGTGTCAACGAGGTGGAATCAATAGTAGAAACAGGTTCACCGAAGGGTATTTTAACACAATTACCGAATGTTGATTTAATCGTCTGTGGCGCGACTGGATTAAATCGTATGGAAAAGATGATGCTAGGATCCGTTGCCGAAAAGATTGTACGCCATGCTCTATGTGATGTCTTACTAGTTCGCTAGTATAGAGAAAGTAATTATTAAATAGATGGCATAAAAAGCACCTGCTTGTATTCGAAAACAAGCAGGTGCTTTATTTTATTGTCTTGTTTGAGCGTTATCAATAATGCTCTGAGGAATATCGATAGTTTTTAGATGATTAAATTCAGTATAAGTAACGACTGATTTTGTATTCATTACTAATTCGTCACCTTCTACCGCCATTTTTAAATCAAAATTCATATCCATTTTGTTTGTATCGAAAGTCTCTTTATCGATATGAAGTACATAGTTGATTTTTTCAATTGTTAATTGATCCAGTGGGTTTTCTTCTAACCCCATACCTTGCATCGATTTATTAATTTCAGAATCAATTAGCTCTTTAAATTTATCACCTTTTGCTTCTAATGTAAGAACATATTCATCATCTGTTTGCTCAAATGAAAAATCACCAATGAATTTTTTTAGTTGTTCTAGTTGTTCTTTCGCGTCTGCAGAAGCAGCTGTTTGATCTAAAATTGCATCAAAGTTTTCATCAGGAAGCTTCATCCAGCTATCAGTTGTCGTATCTTTCATAAATAGGCCTGTATCTTTTTTCATATACATTTCCATTGGCATGTCCGTTGTTTCTTCACCTTCACTCATCATATCTGGCATCGACATAGACCCTGATAAATGCATTGCAAGTGGGTCAACAATGATGTCCATTTCCATATTAGAGTCGATAGAAAACTCCATTGCCTCTTCTCCAGATCCAACCTTTGTCACCTGTGTCATGTCCATTTTGGCACTCGCACTTTTAATGTCAGCCTGGCGGTCCACCGCTTTGTCATACACTTGCTCTAAAGTAAGCTTGCTTGTTTTCGTTGTGTCTTTCGTAGGGGTAGCGCTTGAGTTACAAGCCGCAAGTGTCAATGCTAGTGTTCCAACTGCTAATACTTTAAAAACTTTCTTCATTTCTTTCATCTCCTATTCTTGGTAAAAAACACTATCTACTACTATACGCGCTAGAAAAGGAAAAGTTTCGTAAATTGTTAAAAAAGTACTAGATTTTTATTAAAAAAACAACATTTTTCCTACTGATATTAGTAGTAAACGTTATAATTAATAAATGAATAAAGGGAAAAACAAAAAAGCTGTCACCAACTTATCGCATAAGGACGATAGTTGGGACAGCTTCTTGTTTACGCCAAGGCGTAATGGATCAATTATAACCCCAGATCATAGCGAATAATGTACCAATGATTGTTACAACACCTACGAATACTGAGTATAAAATCGTTGTATATAACGTTTTCTTATCTTCAGATTCACCAATGTGCATGAATAAAACTAATTGTACAGTTGCTTGTGCAAGGGCAGTTACTAGTAAAATAGCGAATGCCATTTTATAACTCATATCAAAGGTTACAACGGCTAAAGCGACAATTGTCAATAATAATGAGAAGCCGAAGCCCATGACATGTTGTTTTGGGAATAATTCCTTCATCAGCTAATCAGTCCTTTCAAGTAGACGAAGCTGAAGATGAAAATCCAAACAACGTCTAGGAAATGCCAGTACAATGAGAAGATAAACGCTTTGTTCGCTGTTTGTGGATTTAAACCACGTTTAGCTACTTGGATTAAAATAGCTAAGCCCCAGAAGAAACCAAATGTTACGTGGGCACCGTGCGTTCCAAGTAAAGTCATTAATGACGATAAGAATGCGCTTGTTTGAATCGTTGCGCCTTCGTGTACATATGTGACAAACTCATCAATCTCAATAGCTAAGAAGCCTAGGCCTAGTAAAAGGGTAATGATGAAGAATGTCATCATTGCTTTTTTATGACCAATACGCATTGCATGAACACCAAGACCAATTGTGAAACTACTTGTTAATAATAAGAATGTTTCCCACAGAACTGGAGTTAATTCGAAAATTTCAGCGCCATCTGGGCCACTACCTGTACGTGTATGAAGTGTGAAATACACTGTAAATAGTGTGGCAAATAACACGATCTCGGCGCCAAGGAAAACCCAGAAACCAAAGATTTTTAGGCGGTTTTCCTCTGTACTATATTCTAATGGAAGTGAAGAATCGATTTTCATATTATTTATCACCTCTCAAGCTTTTCTCAGTTGCCATAACTTCCTCAACTGAAATGTAACGACCATGATCTTTTTCGAATGAACGATGGATCATGAAACCAAATACACCAAGCATACTGATGATGGCTGGAATCCATAGATTAAATACAGCGAAGAATGCTGCAAGGAAGAAGAATCCACTCATCCAGAATGGTGTGCCTGTATTATTTGGCATGTGAATTTTTTCAATTGTACCTGCTGTAATATCGCGACCTTCTTTTTTCGCGAACCAAAACTCATCTAAGCGAGTAACTGTTGGTACTACAGCAAAGTTGTATTCTGGTACTGGAGAATGAGTAGCCCATTCAAGTGTACGACCATCCCAAACATCTGCCTTTTCATTGCGAGGCATGTGTTTCCAGCTGTAGTAAATGTTATAAACGATCAATGCAAAGCCAACTGCAAGTCCTAGAGCACCAACGAACGAAAGCATATTCAATGGGCCGTAACCAGTAGACTCTGAATAAGTGTACATACGACGAGCATAACCATCTAAACCTAAAATGAATAATGGGAAGAACGTTACGTTGAAGCTGATAGCAATAAACCAGAAACCAGCTTTCCCTAATTTTTCGTTTAAACGGAAACCGAACATTTTTGGCCACCAGTAGTGGTAACCTGCAAGTACACCAAACACTGTACCTGGAATTAATACATAGTGGAAGTGGGCAACTAAGAACATCGTATTATGATATTGGTAGTCGGCACTTGCCATTGCTAACATAACCCCTGTAACCCCACCAATAGTGAAGATAGGAATAAAGCCTAATGCATAAAGCATCGGAGTTGTAAATTGAATTTTCCCGTGCCGCATTGTGAGTAACCAGTTAAATATTTTTACACCAGTCGGAACTGCGATTGCCATTGTTGTAATAGAGAAAACACTGTTTACCATTACGCCATGACCCATTGTATAGAAGTGGTGGGCCCATACTAAGAATGATAGTAAAGAAATGACAACCATACTCATAACCATTGATTTGTAGCCGTATAAGTTTTTACGTGCAAATGTTGCAATGATTTCTGAGAAGATACCGAAAGCAGGTAGGATAACGATATAAACCTCAGGATGTCCCCAAACCCAGAATAGGTTGGCCCAGAGCATATCCATACCACCGTCTTGCATCGCAAAGAATTTTGTGCCGAATTGACGGTCAAACATCATTAGGGCAAGCGCTACAGTTAATACTGGGAACGCGAATACGATAATAACGTTTGTAATTAAAATTGACCAAGTAAACATTGGCATTTTCATTAATGTCATACCAGGTGCACGCATTTTAATAATTGTCGTGATGAAGTTAACACCCGTCATTAATGTACCAATACCTGATAATTGAAGTGCTAAAGAATAATAGTTATTCCCTACAGTAGGACTAAAATCCGTACTTGCAAGAGGGAAGTAGGCTGTCCAACCAGCGTCTGGTGAACCACCGATAATGAAAGATAAGTTTAATAAACCAGCACCTGCTGCAAATAGCCAAAAGCTAACAGCATTTAGACGTGGGAAAGCAACGTCACGTGCACCAATTTGTAGTGGGATTACAATGTTCATTAAACCGATAACAAATGGCATCGCCATAAATAGAATCATTAATAAACCATGTGTTGTGAAAATCTCATTGTAATGTTGTGCATCAAGAAGTCCGTTATCTGGAACGGCTGTTTGTGCACGCATTAATAGTGCATCAATACCACCACGGAATAGCATTAATAATGCTACTGCGATATACATAATCCCGATTTTTTTATGGTCAACAGTTGATAGCCAGTTTTTGTAGAAAAAGCCCCATTTTTTAAAATAAGTAAGGCCTGCTACGATAACCACTGCACCAACTACGATACTAATAGCTGCCGCTAAAATCATCGGTTCTTGCATTGGATGGAATAATTCTTCCATACTCATTGGATGCGCTCCTTTCAGAAATAAAAATTAATGTAAATATTCGTTCGAAGTTAACGTTAAATTAGTGACCTGAATGTTCGCTATTCATGTCTTCTTCAGACATATCACCATGATCCATATCCATGTTTTTACCATGTTCCATTGGAGCTGGACTGAAGTCTAAGTGTGTAGATGAGAAGCTTTGACGACCAACGTGCTCTGCTTTTAATAGCTCATCAAATTTTTCTTCAGTTAATGGTGCCTCTTTAGCTTTTACATCAGCAACCCATTTATCGAAGTCTTCTTGTGTCATAGATTGTGCTTCAAATTCCATTTCGGCAAAGCCACGTCCATTAAAGTTAGAGTTACGTCCCATAAATGAACCAACTTCATCTGCCGCAAGGTGAATAGTTGTTAACATATCACTCATGGCATATTTTTGACCTGCTAATTGAGGAATCCAGAAACTTGTAATAGGACCAAATGAGTAAAGTTTGAACTCGATTGGACGATCCACCGGAATGTTTACATAGTTAACTGTTTCAACACCTTGTTCTGGATAACTAAAGTGCCATTTCCAGTTTGATGATGATGCATAAATAACTAATGGTTCCTTATCGTCATAACCTGCTGGTTGAGCTTCTACTGTAGAAGTTGTTCTAACTGTCACAACAGCTAAGAATGCTACGATAATAATTGGAATTACTGTCCATGTAATTTCTAGAAGATGGCTTCCTTCTTCATGAGGAGGCTCATAATCTGCAGATGCTTTTGATGCACGGTATTTTGTTAGCATAAAGGCTAAAAGCACATACACGACTAGTAATATAAAGGCCATTGTAATAATGGATAAAATAATTGTGTTTGATAATGTTTCGGCATTTGGTCCTTTTGGATTGAACACTGTTAATGGTTCACATCCAGCAAGAATTGCAAGAGCACTCAAAGCTACAAACATTAAACTTAATTTTTTCTTCATGTTTGACTCCTTTCTATAGAACGGCTATTCATAAAATTCATGTGTTTTTTGTCAGTCTCACATTTACAAATAGTTGGTACTGAGGTCACCTCTTTTATCTTGGCGTATCAATCAACAACATAAGAATTTACAATGGCATGGTTCAATATGAAACATAAAATCTTGTGTTGATTGATCTGATGCAAGCGTTAGCAAAACTAATGATTGTGCAATCGTTTTAAATACGTACTTGCCTAATGACGATTGTCACAATGTGTCGTTGTTTGCACATTGGATTATACGCCCTGTTTTTAAGAAAAAACATAATTTTGTTATGAAAAAGATAGTAAAGAGGTGTTGAATTTGAACATTTTTTGAACAAAAATCGTTATTTTAGTATTGGTATTTAAAGGTTTTAATTATTAAACACTGTGAAAACGTTGAAAATACTGCATTCCTCATGTTTAACTAAGTAAATAATTTTTTTTATGAAAAATTGCATTTCACATTTTGGACGCTGTTTTGTAATAAAATCAACGTAATATCGGTCTTTTCAATACTTTTGGGTTGCCTTTTTTTAAAAAAAGGAGTAGTCGCAATGACGGTGTGTGGAAACATTAGGATGAATTTTCAATCAAAGGAATGAGAGGAAAGGGAATAACTGTCTTATCATATTGATTATGTTAATATAATAATTTGTTTTCTTTAATATCCATATATTTACTTGATATATTCTACTCGAAAAGTAAAAAAGCAAACTAAGAGCAGTCCTAGTTTGCTGGTGTTTTAGAAAATTTTTATGTTATGGAGAAGGATGTGTAGTAAATCAGCAATTTTTAAATTGACAGTCAATCTCCAAGCTTCAGCCATTTGGCTACCTTTCCATAAATTGTGTTTTGTAATTGAGGAGCTTTATTATTCATTTTTAAGAAAAAATACAATGTTTTCATAAAGTTTAATGTGCAAGTACGTCCGCTAAAAAAGCTTTCATTATAGCCTTGCATCATTAGGTGCATTTCAAATTTATCAAAAGCTTGTTCAACAAATTCAATTAGTGCATCCTCGGAGTAATTTTGATTTAATAATGCATCTACTATATTAATTAAACGTTCCTCTTCATCATTGACATAGACGGTGTCTTTCCAAGTGACAAGCTTTAAAGCATGTAAGATGGAAGGGGCATATTGTAAATCGAATTTTGGGTGTTTAATGGTCGTTGAGGCTAAATCAGCACCATGGGCAATGCTGTGCGCCCATCCTTTATCTGGGACGAAACCTCTAGTATCTTGTTCTAATAATAAATAGCGTCCGATTTTTTTAAAGAAAATTTGCAAACGATCATTGTTTAAAATCAATAACTCTGCATCCTTTGCAAGAATACCTGCAACTAGTAGAGCGGAAAATGAACGAGTAAAGACGCTATCTGTTGATTTTTCACCTATCTGTAAGTACAAGAAATCATCACTAGTTGCTGTATCAAATAAAATCTGTAATTGTTGCGGGTTTACTAAATTATCGCTCAGTAAATCGATGAATGTACGATATATGTACTGATCCCGTAATTCTGCATCGACTGTGCCTATATGAGTTAGCATTTCTTGTAATAGCCAATCACTGTGTTGTGACATAAAAGTTTGGCGTTCAGAAAGTGTCATTGTAGAAAAAGACTGTAATGTTTCTTTAATAGTCATGTTTGAAAAAGCCCCCATAATAATTTTTCTTCTATTATTATAGCCGCTTTTCATTTCGAATTGACAAATTTGAAACTTCGGAAAGAAAGAACGGCAACATAACGTCCCTCTTAAACGGAATTTTTTACAATATTATTTCCTGAACCTATAGAAAGTTGTTATGATAGAAACGCAACAAAATGGTAAAGCTTAAATTAAGCGCAAAAAAAAGACATACCTATTTAAGTATGTCTCTTTGGCTCGTTAGAGGACGACAGCTGATTTTATGCCAATTGGCCATTCAATAAGGGAGTCCTGATTTGTCTGTAACTCGACAAGAATATGGGTGTTTTTTATAGCATCAATGAGCCATTCACTGTAATGACGATTTGGTTCTGGATGCTGTAAAATTTGCTGCATATCTTTTTTATCAACATGTAATAGTTTGTAGTTACATTCAATGTTTACTTTTTGAGGAATAATGCAGAGTGATTCATTTTGGTGACCAAGTGCAATAGAACCTGGAATATAACCTTGAATACGTAAAATATAGGTACTTGCTTCTTGTGTATAGACATCAATTTTAGTACGTGTTAAAAAATCAAATTCTATCGGCTTATCTTGAAACGGTCCGTTTGTGGTAGAAAAAGAAATGACTTTAATCGATAATGCCTCGAATGCAGGTGAGATACAATGATTAAATTCAGTAATTGTATCTAGTAATTGCATGGATTCCACTCCTTGTTAAGAACTTGGTTTTATTCAAACAGACAATAAAGGGGATGTCTGTCATTGTAATAAATTTTAGATTATTCTAATTATAATACAATTTATTACAAAATATGAATCCAAAAGCAATGATTTTTTGTTAAAAATAAGAAACTTGTGGATTTTTTTAGTAAATAACCGAATTAAAAAATAGAAATAAAGAGGTGAGAAAAATGACAAAACGAAAGCGTCATGTCATTAAACATGACAATATTGTTGTTTTTCCAGGCGCTGTCCAAACTTTAATACGTGAAGGACATATGTTTGCAGAGAATTATCAATATGAAAAGGCAGTGGCGAGTTTTGAAAAGGCATTTGTATATGAAACTGGAGATGAATTTGCGCTGAGTGCCTATGCCTTTGCTTTATATGAAATAAAGGACTATGACAAAGCGAAAAATGTATGTGAGCAGCTATTTACGATGGGTACGTCAATGTATGTAGAAGTGATGGAATTGTACATTACCATATGCATGCAGTTAAAAGATTACCATCAAGTGGAGACGTTAATAACGACTTTACTTGAAGAAAATGTATTGCCGCATGATCAAGTTGAAAAATTTGAACGATTAAAAAGTTTGAATAGAGAAGTGTCTAGAAATCTAGAAAAGAGAGAAAATGCACAACATTTAATAGAGGAACAAGAATATGAGCTTGCGAAATTTAGTGCACTTTCACCAAATGAACAATCCATTCGTTTACACCGCCTTATGGATACCAATGTAAGACAATTAAAAACGGCATTAAAGGCTATTATTGAATGCTCAACGATTCATCCTTTTGTACAAAGCTTAGCATTAATATTGTTAGTGGAACAGGAAGTAGCCATAGACATAACAGTTTCTAAATTTGAACAAACAAAAGTCGTGAATCCAGCCAATCTAGTATTGCCTAATCAATTACCGCAATATGGAGAAATAAAAAATATTATTGAAATGAAGTTAGAGCAAGACCCTACGACGTTGGAAATGGTACAATATTTAATGGCGAAACATGCCATTGTAACGTATCCGTTTGAGTGGCATCCATTCCAAGCTGATGATGTTGCTTATAGTTATATTGATTTTGTCTTAACAATGCTAGGAAATGTGCAAGAAATGGACTATGAGATCGTGGACTTTTTACAAATGTTAGAAAAGCTAACAGAACTACATTAGGTATGAAATAAGTTGAAACTATACACATCTATGTTATACTAAAATGGTTGTCAAAATCGTAGTTACGAATGAATTGTCTAACATCTAAACTTGATTATTTATTTTGGAGGTATTTATACATGTCAGCAAAATGGGAAAAACAAGAAGGTAATATCGGTACTCTTACAATCGAAGTACCTGCTGTAGAAGTAGATGCAGCGATGGATCAAGCATTTAAAAAAGTTGTAAAACAAATTAACGTACCAGGTTTCCGT
>NZ_DAMDAY010000077.1:0-21291 GCF_032093475.1 Lysinibacillus sp.
CAATGTAATGAAAAACATTAAGCAAACTTTCGATCCTAACCATATTATGAATCCTGGTAAAGTCTTTGCTAAAGAAACGAAGAAAAGAGTGGTGGTACATGGTGGTAACTAACGTACAACAGCAAATGCAGCAATCCTTCCAGACACATGTCGATGAAAATCTATTGCTAGACTGTATGAGATGCGGCTTCTGTTTGCCAAGCTGTCCGACATATCTTCACATGGAGCAGGATGAAGCACAATCACCACGTGGACGCATTGCCTTAATGAAGGCAGTACGTGACGGGATTGTACCTTTCGATGCATCTGTAGAACAATCATTCGATTTATGTTTAGGATGTCGCGCATGTGAGCCGGCATGTCCAGCTGGTGTACAGTATGGTGCTTTAATCGAGCAAACCCGTGAAGCCGTACAAGAGGTGAAGCAGTCAACCTTCGTAGAAAAAACGACAAGAAAAATTGTTTTCAATCATCTTTTCGTCAAGCAAAAAAATATGGAGCATGCAGTTAGTCTAGTGCATCTTTATCAAAAAACAGGTTTACAAAAAGCTGTACGGAAAATTGGCTTTTTAAATTTATTCCCAATGCATTTAAAAACAATGGAGGCATCTTTACCACCCGTAGCTAAAAAGGTACAGCCATTAAAGAAGGTAAAAGCGGCTTCGATGAAGGTGGCATTTTTTACAGGCTGTCTAATGGATACACTTTATAAGGAAACTAATGAAAAAACGGTGTCCTTGCTACAAATGCTTGGTGTTGATGTCGTTATTCCAGATAATCAAAGTTGCTGCGGGGCTCTCCATGGGCATAGTGGTGAGCTAAAGCGTGGTAAGCAAAACTTAATTCGTAATGTAGAGTTATTTGATTCAGATGATTATACCTATATTGTTAATAATGCAGGTGGTTGTGGTGCTTTCTTAAAGGAATATGAAAAGCACTTACATAGTGATGAACGCTATCGTGAAAAAGCAGTTCGATTTTCAGAGAAGACAATTGATATTTCAAGCCTGCTTGTCAAAGCTGGGCTACTGGATTATTTAGCAACCTTGCCACAGCAAGAAAACAAGACTCTTGTAACCTATCAGGATTCCTGCCATTTACGCAATGTTAATAAAGTCTTCAATGAGCCAAGAATGATTTTACAGGCCCTACCGAATGTGCACTTTAAAGAGCTGTCAAATGCCAATACATGCTGTGGTTCAGCAGGAATATATAATTTTTTGCAGCCTGCGTCAGCAGGAAATATTTTAACTACAAAAATGGCTACGATTAAGGCGATACAGCCTACAGTGATTGTCACAGCCAATCCAGGTTGCTTGCTGCAAATTCAATCTGGTATCCATAAAGAAAAGCTAGAAGCAAGCATGCAAGCCGCACATATTGTTGATTTTATCTACAAGAGCATAGAAAACTATAGTAAAATATCTAAAATATACTAAATTTTCAGTATAATCAGTATATTAGTCTCTATGGAGGTGGCACAATGTTTGATTTACAAATTATTGGAACAAAGATTGTTAGGGAGCTTGGAGAACTAATTGATCAACATGTCGTTGTAATCGATCATAACGGATTTATTATCGCCAGCACAGACATGTCGAGGATGAATCAATTTCATGAAGGTGCATTAATAGCGATGAAAAACAAAGAAGTTATGCATATGACGAAGGAGCTTTCAGCACAATTAAAGGGTGTGCGGGAGGGCCTCGTCATGCCATTAGTGATTGAGGATACACCAATTGGAGTAATTGGTGTTACTGGACAACCATTTGAAATCGAAAAATATGGGAAGCTTGTCCAGAAAATTACACAGTTTTTTGTTGAAGATTTTTTAATGCACCGTAAAAAAGAACGAGAGACAAAAATGTTTGAGCTTTTCCTACTAGATTTATTAAATGGACAGGTAAATCAATTACTACTAGAGCAACGAGCTGAAATGCTAAATATTGAAACGGATCTTTATGATCGAGTGATTATTATTCAATTGAATAGGAGAATTGATGAAAAGGGGATGGATTATTTGCGTGCAATTCAAATAATCCATCCTCAACTACATATTTTTCAATGGAGCTTTGATAAGCTCGTTCTGCTTGTACCAAAGGTCACTCGAATTCATTTAGAGCAAACGTTGCATTCATTTAACCGAAAGCTTGTAAAGCTCTATGATGACGAAATATTTATAGGTGTTGGCAATTCACATTCCTTTTTTGCACTAAATGAATCCTACAATGAAGCAAGTATTGCGCTAACGGTTGCTGTTGAAAATAGACAGATCGTGTTTGAGGAGGATTTGAAATTAGAGCTACTATTATCTGATCTCGATGAACAAAAGGTTGGCCATTTCATCTGCAGAACCATTGGCTCTTTAATAGAGGAGGAGGAATTAATATACAATCTAGAAATGTGGCTAAAAAGCAAAGGAGGTTTACAGGAAATTGCCGATGCGCTTCATATCCATAAAAACACTTTAAAATATCGACTGAAAAAAATAGAAAAGCTTTTAAATATTGATATTAATAATAATGAAAATAAATTGGAATTAATGATTGCTATTTTACTGTTTCGAAAAAGAAAGAGCGTTTAAGTTATAGGAGAGAAACTTGTCATTAAATACTTTAATATGCTGCTTTTTGTGTGGTTTTTATATGTTAGAGACAAAAATCGATCAATTATTTTATAATTTTTTATCCTCAAAGAATATATATTTAGATTTTTCGGAATTATAAAATAATTATTAAGTCTAACATAAAAAGAGTAGGGGGATATTTTATGAGGAAATTTTTAAAAGGGAGAAATCTACTTCTTGCAATGCTCTTAATCGTTTCAGCAATATTAGCTGCCTGTGGTGGTAGCAGTGGAGAGAGTGCTGATGCTGAAGGGAAGGAAAAGTCCTATAAATTAAAAATGTCAGTCACTGTATCAGATTCATCCACATGGTATGAGGCAGCCAAAAAACTGGCAGATGATATGGACAAAGAAACAGATGGTCGCATTAAAATTGAAGTGTTCACGAATGAGCAATTATCTGGGGGAGATTCAGGAAAGGCTGTTGAAGGCTTAGCAAAAGGATCAATCGATTTAACTTTTAACTCTACTATTATTTATTCGATTTTAGATCAACGCTTTGGTGTGGCAAGTGCACCTTTTTTACTTAAGGATCATTCTGAGGTAGATAAAGTGTTTAACGGGGAAGGTGGAGAAAAGCTTAAAGAACTTTTAGCTGAAAAGGGTGTACAGGCTTTAGGATATGGTGAAAATGGCTTCCGTCAAATAACGAACAGTAAGCGTGAAATTAAACTACCAGAAGACTTAAATGGATTAAAGATTCGTATACCTGGAATTACGATGTACACAGATTTATATCGTTCATTAGGAACAGATCCTTCAACCATGACATTCTCAGAAGTGTTTACTGCTTTACAGCAGGGAACAATTGATGGTCAAGAAAACCCTATTGATGTAATTGCTTCGTCAAAGCTTGAGGAAGTTCAAGATTATTTAACATTATGGAACTATTCCTATGACCCATTAGTGTTAGGTATGAATAAAAAGCTATACGATTCTTTAAGCGATACAGACCGTGAATTATTCGATCGTTTAGGGAAAGAAGCAGCTGCTTATCAAGTAAAAATTGCACGTGAAAAAGAAGCGTCACAAATTGAAGATTTAAAATCTAAAGGAATGAATGTCTATACGCCAACAGAAGAGGAATTGGAGGCGTTTAAAAAAGTCGTTCAGCCTGTATATGATAAATATACAGATATTTGGGGAGAAGATTTACTGAAAGCGTTTACGCCATAGGGGGGAAACATATGAAGTTCTTAGACTACTTTGAAGAGATTGTATTAAGCGTTACATTTGCAGCGATTACATTTATTACATTTGTAAACATTGTTTCTCGCAATGTAGTCAATTTATCCCTTTCGTTTACAGAGGAAATCACAGTTAATCTGTTAGTATTACTGACATTTGTTGGTACAGCCTTAGGTGTGCGTAGATACGCTCACCTTGGTTTTACCTTGTTGTTCGATAAAGGGAATAAGCTGACAAAAAAGGCGATTGTAATTATTTCATCTTTAGCAAGTGGTGTATTGTTTGCAGTATTGCTTTATTACGGAATGGATATGGTATTGTTCCAAATGCAGATTAATCAAACGACACCGGCCTTAGGCATGCCTCAGTGGATTTTATCTTCTGCCTTACCATTAGGTGCATTACTATGTTTAATTCGTACAGTTCAAGCAATGGTCGAAGAATATAAAGCGATAAGTAATGAAGAGAATGGAGCGAAAGGGGATGAGCTAGTATGACAGCATTATTACTTTTTGGCTCCTTTATCGTGCTCGTATTTTTAAGGGTACCCATTGCTGCGTCCTTAGCAGTAGCTTCAATGGTAGTCCTATTTACATCACAAGGGCTATCAGGATTTGAAGCATTAACGGATATTATGTATACAAGTGTAGCTAAGTTTACGCTATTAGCGATTCCATTCTTTATTTTAGCGGGTGTCATTATGGACCATATTGGAATCTCCAAGCGTTTAATTGACTTTGCACAAACATTAGTAGGGCATCGAAAAGGAGGCATTGTACTTGTAACTGTATTAGTCGCGATTTTCTTTGCTGCTATTTCAGGGTCTGGTCCCGCAACAGTTGCTGCAATTGGAGGTATTTTAATTCCGGCAATGGTGAAAAACGGCTACCGCAAAGAAACTGCTGGAGGATTGGTGGCGAGTGCTGGTGCAATTGGCATTATTATTCCCCCATCGATCGCCTTCATTATTTTTGCAGTCGTAGCAGGCGATCAAATCCCTATTACGATTAATCGACTTTTTATGGCTGGGGTTATACCAGGTATTTTAGTAGGGATCGGTTTATTTATCGCTGGGATGTATGTCCGCAAACGTGATATTCAAAAGGGTATTTTTAATGACTCTGTAGAAGCAGCTATGAAAAAAAGCACAGGAAAAGAACGGTGGGAAGCATTTATTAAAGCACTTCCTGGATTAATGATTCCTGTCATTATTTTAGGTGGAATTTATGGTGGCTTTTTCACACCAACAGAAGCGGCAGTAATTGCTGTTGTATATGGATTAGTTGTAGGACTGTTCATTCACCGAAAAGGCTACATAAAAATGATGTACCGTATTTTTATTGAATCGGCGTTACAAACAGCTGTTGTAATGATTATTGTAAGTGCAGCCTCTGTCTTTGCCTATATTGTCACAACAGAGCAAATTGCCTCAACTATTTCAAATACGGTTTTAGGTTTAACAGATAATAAAATCATTATTTTACTACTAGTCAACATTATTTTATTAATTGCAGGTGCATTTATTGATGCCATTTCAGCATTTTATATTTTCGTTCCGATATTACTTCCGATTATGTTAATGCTCGATGTAGATCCGGCTGTATTTGGCGTGTTCATGACGATTAACTTAGCAATCGGCTTATTTACACCACCTGTCGGGTTAAATTTATATGTTGCCGCAAGTATGTCAAAGACTAATATTATTCAAATTTCAAAAGGGGTCGTGCCGTTTATTGTTGCTTCGATTATCGTCTTATTACTTGTAACGTATATACCTTCTCTATCAACATTTTTACCAGATTTATTAAATATTAAGTAGCAAAGGGGAAATGATTATGACATTAAAAGATGATGTAGCGATTGTTACAGGAGCGGCAAGTGGTATTGGACAGGCAGTTGCAGTTCAGCTTTCAAAGCAAGGGGCACATGTTGTATTAGTTGACTTAAATTCATGTGAGGCAACAATTGAAAAACTAGCACATGATAGCTATTTAGAGTGTTTGGGGGATATTCGCGATGCGGAATTTGTCAAAGCAACAGTCAACCGAACAGTAGAAAAATATGGAGAGATTCATATTTTGGTGAACAATGCTGGTACATGTAGTCGCAAAAATATTGAAACGATGACATTTGAGGACTGGTCACGTGATCTGGATACGAACTTAAAGGCAACATTTATGTTTACACAGGCATGTGTGTACCCACATATGAAAGATGCACAATATGGTCGCATTATTAATATTAGCTCAGTATCGGGCATAAACGGTGGTGTTACATCTGGTGAGGATGGTACAGGTCGCTCAGGCCCAGCGTATGCAGCATCGAAAGGCGGGGTAATTGCCCTAACGAAATGGGTAGCAAAGGAGCTGGGACCTTTCAATATTACTTGTAACTCCGTTGCACCAGGCGCAACCTTAACAGCTATTACAACGGGGGTTCCATACAATTTAGATCAGCAGGTTATTAAGCGTATTGGTACACCTGATGATATTGCAAGTGCTGTCTTATACTTTGCATCTAGGGAGGCTAGCTATGCGACTGCTCAGGTGTTAAAGGTAGATGGAGGGATTAGTATTGGATAATTCTCGGTGGCAAGCTTTGTATGACCGACCTACAGATAGAATTATCGGCAGATTGAAAGCAGGAACGGATTTATTTACAGGGATGAAAGAGGTTTGCAATCACTTTGGTGTCAGAGGCGGGCAATTTCAATGCATGGGGTCCTTAAAGCAAGCGACCTATGTTCAAGTTCAACGAGGTGAAAAGCAAGGGACCATCGTTTATTCACCAAAAAGGCAAACTACATCTCCAGTCGAACTTATTTCAGGTTTAGGCTTTATTGGGATAGATATGGAGACGAATGATTTAGATATTCATTTCCATGGATCTTTTGTCGATTGTGATCAACATTTTTCTGGTGGTCATTTTCTTGAAGGAGAAAATGAAATCGCTATCACAGTCGAATTTATACTCTATCCATTAAAAGAGGCCATACCGAAAAGACGAAAGGATGACCAATTTGGGGTTCTAATTTTTCATTTTGATGAATAGGGGGGAAAGATAAATGAGTACAATTGGCCAACTAGCACTGAAATCCGCTCGAGCGTATCCAGATAAAATAGCAGTTAAATTCAAAGACCGTGCGATTTCCTATGCCGAATTAATGGAACGAGCCTATGCACTAACAGCTTATTTTAAAAGCCTGAACTTACAAAAGGGCGAGCGCGTAGGTATTTTAATGTCGAATCGATTAGAGCATATTGAGCTTGATGTAGCTGTTTCTTTATATGGTCTTATTAAAGTACCGCTGAATTACCGTTTGCATCCGAAAGAGCATGATTATCAGGTGAAGGATTCAGGTATGAGTCTGATTATTGGGGAAAAGTCATTAATTGATCCGCTGCAAATTGATTTTCCAATTCTTTATTGTGGAGAACCGTATGAGCAAGTAGTGAAACAATTTGAAGGCCAGTCCCATGAAAATGAAGTAAACGAGCATGATACAATGGCCATTATGTATACTTCTGGAACGACAGGTAATCCGAAGGGCGTTATGCTATCACATCGCAATATGGTCAGTGGAGCCCTGTCATTAGCAATGGCGTGTGAGGTTGACTATACGGATATGCTCGGTCACGTTGCACCACTCACACACGGGGCAAACTTTTTAAGTCACGTGGCATGGCTCTATGGCCTAACACAAGTTGTCTACGATAAATTTGAGCCAGAGCAATTTGTTCATTTATTAGAGCAGGACCGTATTTCAATCATTTTCCTAGTACCAACGATGGTCAACCTAATGATTCAGCACGAGCAGTTTAACCCACAGAAGCTTCGTACCATTAAATCGATTAATATGGCAGGTTCACCCATTGCTGCTGCTAAGTTACAAGAGGCACTAGATAAAGTAGGAACAAAATTTGTAGAAACCTATGGTCAAGTAGAAGGGCCAATGTGCATTTCTATGATGCCACGCGAGGATTTACCATCTCGACTTGATTCATGTGGCAGAGTTGGACCATTTGTTGATGTGAAAATCGTAGATGCTGAGGGCAATGAATGTCCAGTAGGAGAAATAGGCGAAATTACAGCAAAGGGCCCGCTTATTATGCAAGGCTATTGGAATAACGAAAAGGCAACAGCGGAAACATTGCGTGACGGCTGGCTTCATACAGGCGATCTAGGCAAACTAGATGAGCATGGCTATCTATATATCGTTGACCGTAAGAAGGAGGTCATTATTTCAGGTGGCGTTAATATCTATCCTCGCGAAGTAGAGGAAGTGTTGAACAAGCATGAATTCGTCAAGGAAACATGTGTAATTGGTATTCCAGATGACAAATGGGGCGAATCCATTGTCGCATATGTCGTGCCAAACGGGCGTGGAGAAATTGAGAAGGAAGCTTTAATCGAGCTTTGTCAGCAACATTTAGCGAGCTTTAAAAAGCCAAAAGAAATTTTCGTAGTAGAGTCCCTACCAAAAAGTTCCTACGGGAAGATTTTAAAACGCGAGCTAGTCAAACAGCATATGGAGGTGACACAATGACAGTATATGTTCATAGTGTAAGCATGACGAAGTTCGGTAACAATGAAAATGCTTCATTGAAGGATTTAATGCTCACTGCTAGTCGAGAGGCGCTAGATGAGGCAAGAGACTTAAAAATTGATGCGGTTTTTGTTGGCAACTACATGGGAGGTAGCTTAGCCAATCAAGAAATTCTAGGCGCGATTGTAGCAAATGACTTGGGGCTCGGTCCTATTCCTACAGCTAAATTAGAAGGTGCCTGTGCATCAGGTGGTATCGCATTACGACAAGGTATTTTAGGTATTTTAAGTGGCGAATATGAAAGCGTTTTAGTTGTCGGTGTAGAAAAAATGAAGCATGCGCCAACCGCCACTGTGACGCAATTTATTAACTCTGCAATGGATCAGACGACAAACGAACGTTATGCGGGTCTAACCTTCCCAGGATTTTTTGGCGTAGTCGCAAACCGCTACTTTTATGAAACGGGTGCAAATAAATCCCATTTAGCAAAATTAGCGCTCAAAAACCGTGAAAATGCTTTACAAAATCCACTAGCCCAATTCCAAAAACCAGCAACACTCGAAGAAATAATGAACGCACGCATGATTACCGATCCACTTGGCTTATTCGATTGTTCACCGATTACAGATGGAGCAGCAGCAGTTGTGTTATCTCGTAAGCCATCGGATATTAAAATAGTAGCATCAGCACAAGCTTCAGGACCAACGATGATGCAGGATGCCATTGATTTATTATCATTACCAGCGATTCGTATATCAGGTCAGCAAGCCTATGAAAAAGCAGGGGTTGGTCCTGAGGATATTGATGTTGTGGAAATTCACGATTGCTTCTCCATGACAGAAATGCTAGCCATTGAAGAGCTCGGTTTTTTCCCGAAATTAGAAGGCTGGCTAGCTATCGAGCAAGGAAAAACGCGCGTGAACGGAGAAAAGCCTGTCAATACAAGCGGAGGTCTTTTATCGAGAGGACATCCTATTGGCGCAACAGGTGTGGCGCAGTTTTACCAATTAGTACTGCAATTACGCGGACATGCACCAAACCAGCTCGAAAAACGACCACGACTAGCACTTGCACAAAATTTAGGTGGCACTGGTTCTTATTCGGTTGTCCACATATTAGAAAGGGTGTAGCAGATGAAGGTTTATGAATGCTGTGGTGTGGAATCAGTAACGAAAAAAGTATATTGCAGCACCTGCCGCCAAGAAATCAAAAACGAACGAGAAGTCCCAGATGAAGGAACCGTGTATAGCTTTACGGTCATTCACATTGCACCTGCAGAGTTCGCCCATTTGGCACCGTATACCGTGGCGCTAGTACAGCTAAAGGATTCAACAGCCAAGCTAACAGTGCGTATTCAAGAAAGTGTACAAATCGGTGACCTCGTACAGCTTGATGAAATGAAAGATGGAACATACATTTATCAAAAGGTGAGAACTGCTTAACGAAGGGTATGAAGTATGGTAGGCTGTTTGGAAGGCGATTTGTCTTTCCTGATAGCCTACTTTCTTATGAATAGTCTACTAGACTTTTTATAAATGTTCCTTTATTGAGGCAGAATTTCAATTTGGGTCTTGCTGCGGATGTTAGTCTGTTGCCCTATAGAACGTAGAAGATAATGAGGCTTCTTACCATGCGCTCGAATAAAACAGGAGGGGATGACTTGGCAAATGCAAAGGTTTATTCCATTTTAGTTTTCGTTATGTTTCTTTGGGGAATGAATGTTACATGGCTGAAAGTAATTGTCTCCAACGGCGATCCATTAACGATACAAACGGCCCGCATTTTTCTTGCTGCTATTACGATTTTTATTATTTTAAAGCTAACGAAGCAACCGCTTTATGTAAAAGGAATGCCATTTAAGTACATATTAATTGGTTGTTTTTTCGGCGTCATTTGTCACCATGTCTTTTTAGCATATGGCATCGTTCAAACAACAGCCATGAAAACGGCCATTATTAGTGGCTTAAGTCCACTTTTCACGGCTCTCATTGCCGTACTATTTAAAGACACGGTTATGACAAAATCTAAATTAATTGGCTTTGCACTTGGAGGAGTTGGCGTGCTATTTGCAGTGGTGGACGACATCACTGAGCTGACCAATCTACAGCTAGGTGATTTTCTCGTGTTTATGTCATTCTTTTTGCAGGCCTTTAGCTTTATCGCAATTCGTCGTGCCACTGAAGTCATCTCTCCGATGCTGATGACAGGCTGGATGCTACTTATCGGCTCATCCATCTTATTAATTTTCACATTCGCTACAAGCTTCCGAAGCTACGGGGCATTTGTATCCTTCAGTCCGTTCATATGGCTCGTATTTTTCATGTCTGCTATTTTAGCTACTTCGATCGGACATACACTATATAATTTATGTATAAAACACATTGGTGCAGCGGAATCCGCTATTTTTGTGAATTTCAATACCATATTCGCACTAATTGGAGCGGCCTTATTTTTACATGAAATCATTACACTTCAGCAATTTATCGGTAGTTTAATTATTATTTCAGGCGTTATAATCGGCACAAGCAATTTAGAGGAAAGACTTCTTCAAAGGAAAAAAAATCGCGATAAACTAGAGTGTTAGAAAAGTAGAGATGCTCAACTTTTCCTAGGCTTCTAATAAGAATGTTTAGTTGGTGAACTAGCTTATTCAGTGTCTCTACTTGATATTTTAAGCTCTTTATTTTATAATAGTACTACATGCCAGTGAGCATCTACTCATACGATGTTCATTTACAACCTGCATTATGCAGCGTTGTCCGAACGGTTTATAACCGGATTATATCCGGGGACGTTACGGATTCGACAGGGATGGTTCAAGCTTTGGTCGCGCGTCGGAGGGCTCGGCTCCGTCATCAACGACAGTTATATAATAACTGGCAAACAACAAAACTTAGCTTTCGCAGCGTAAGCTCTTAAGCGCTCTGCCTCTCTATCGCCCATGTAGAGAACGTGGGGCCCAACTTTAGTGGGATACGGTCGATGGTGCCACCTGAGTCATCGGCAAGAGATTTCCAGGTTAGCGTACAGGACGCCTGTTTGTCGGCATAATGTTACGTGAATCGTAAATAGGCAAACTACACGCGTAGAAGCTGAAGTATTGGAGTTTCTGGACGCGGGTTCGACTCCCGCCGTCTCCATACATACGATTTCATCGGAAATCAAATAAAGTCAAAATCCTTATATATCAAGGGTTTTGGCTTTTTTCTTTTGTCATTGAATTTCATCTAATAGCATTCAGACGTAGTTAAAAACGTAGTTAAAATACAACGATAACAGGATGGAACGTGTGTTCTTTTTGGTGACATTTTTTGCTACAAGTGGTACAATTAAATAAAAGGAAAAGGAGGGGTTAATATGGCGTATAATGCGGTGAATATTGCATCGAATATCATTAATAAGATGCGTGAAAAAAATCTGTCATTAGATCATATAAAATTGCAAAAGCTCCTTTACTTCTTTGCAGTAGAATATTTTAGCATAAATAGGGAGCCTGTTTTTGAACAGCCTATTGAAAAATGGAAACTTGGTCCAGTCGTTAGAGATGTATATAACGAGTATAAGTTTAAAGGATCAAGTGAAATTAATGAACCAACGTATAAATTTACGTTTTCTCATGGACGATTTACAAGTTCTATTATTGAACCAGCAAATTTAAATGAGGATGATAATGTTATTTTAGATGAAATTATAGATAAATATGGTGGTTTACCTTCTTTCAGACTTGTAGACATCACGCATGAAGAAGATGTTTGGAAGGAAGCAAAGCCGAAGATAGAAAGACGAGAAGATGCATTATTTTACACTACAGATGATTTTAAACGAATTGTAGGGAGACGTAATTAATGGAGAATAAAGATCCTTTTGAGGCCGAGCGTATTGACGACTCGGCTTCTTCTAATATGAATTTTAAGTTGTCTATTGAAAAAATGAAGAAAGAAAAAATACATCCTGATAGTGCTCTATTTACAGAGATTTTAGAATGCTGGATTCAAACCTGTGTCAATAAGGAAAGGATATATTCTGAAATCACAGAGAATTTACTTGATATTAAATTGACAGATGTTTATGATGACGAGGATTTAACCGTATTCAATATCAACTTAGATAATATACATAGTTCACAAAAAGTGGACGAACAAGAATTGGATTCATGGAATGAATTTATTGAAAAGATAAAAGATCACGTTAAATTAGTTGAACACCAAAAAAAGTTATTTTTTTCTGTTGCAAGTGAGTTGAACGCAAAACAATTAGCGCTTGGAAGCTATTTCTCAACTAAAACTACAGAACTAGAGTTGCAATCTCGGGGAGTTGAAGAACAAATTACGAGCTTAGAAATAAAAATTGAAGAATTAAAAAACCTAAATGATAAGGTTAAGAAGAAGTCTAAAAAAATGCAAAAAGATTTCATATCAATCTTAGGTATTTTTGCTGCAATCTTATTAGCTTCCTTTGGTGGATTAACGGTATTATCTAACATTTTAAGTGATGTTCAAGCTCCGTTAGGGAAAATAATGATTCTTGGAAGCTTATGCTTAATGGCCATATTAACAATTTTATTCTTACTCCTTAATGGAATTTCAAAGTTAACAGGAGAAAAATTGAGGAATTGTCGATGTAAAAAAGGGAAATGTACTTGTACTGTAGAGAAGAAACATCCTACCTTATTTATTAGTGGCGTATTCAGTATAATAATTATAATTTTAGGGTCGTTTGAACTTTTGACTGATTTTGAATACTTACGTAATACGGTTAATATAGGTTGGACAGTATTTATATTTATTATGCTTATCATTTTTGTTATGATAGTCGCTTATATGTATGTTTTAGGTTTATTTAAAAATAACAAGACAGACTAAAATTAGTAGAGGCCTCTAATTAAATAGAGACCTCTATTTTTTATTTAAGGTAGTCTACATATTTTAAGATAGCATCCTCTTTCGCATTCGCTGTAACATGCGCATATACGTCCATAGTCGTTTTTATATCCGCGTGTCCTAAACGATCTTGCACGGATTTAATTGCAGCACCTGCTTCAAATAATAACGAACAGTGCGTATGTCTAAATTTATGCGTAGAAATGTAAGGTAAGTCTGTATTACGCAAAATGGATTTGACCCAGTCGTTTGTTTTAGCTGGCTGAATGAAACTGTTTTCCGTGTTGCTAAACACAAGCTGGTCTTTTGCTAATGTGTTATATCCAAGCATTAAAAACGCTTGTTTCTGCTTTTTCTTCCACTCTTTTAAAATCACCATTGTAGCTTCGTCCATTTTAATTTTACGGCTTACACCTGTTTTTGTTGATTTAACATAAAGCTTTTGTGATACACCTTGAGTAAGAGCCTTGTTAATATCGATTTCATTATTAGCAAAATCGATATCCTGCCATGTTAATGCGAGTGCCTCACCTTTACGCATACCTGAATAGGCGAGTAAGCGGAAGAAGGCATACACTTTATAGTTAGGATGCTTTTCAGCAGAAGCTAAAAATTCACGCAACTGGTCTTTTGTATAAAAAAGGTTTTTATCATGCGTGGATGTACGCTTTTTACTTTTATGTGGAAGGTCGACTAAATTAAATGGATTTTTATCGATATAGCCACGCTGCATTGCAAAGCGCATCACCAACGAAGCATAACTTTTCACTTTATCCCCATTTACAAGCTTATCCATCCATTCATCTACATGACGTTGGCAAATATCGATATTAATTTTATCTATTTTGTAGTCAGCCATTGCAGGTAGGATGTGATTTTTAAAAATATTACGTGTTTTTACAAATGTACTTTCCTCAACAGTTTTCTCGTAACGTTTGATCCATAAATCGTATACTTCACGATACGTTTCAGCTTGGATTTTTTTATATTGTCCATTTGCAATTTCTAGTTTCAAGCGCGCTAATGCTAGCTCGGCTTCCTTTTTCGTTTTAAAATTACTACGTGTTGTCCGCATTTCCTTGCCTGTTAACGGATCTTTTCCGATGTAAATTTGGAAGCGATAGCGTTTTTCACCGCTTTTTAATGTGTAGCTTTCAATAGTTCCTGTCTTCTTTTTTGCCATACTCTCATACCTCCATTGTACTGAAGACAATCGTTTGAGAAGTTTAAGGCAAATCAGATTTTTGGTTCTTTATAATGAGGAAACAGTATATATAACATAGCTAATACACGTGCAGCTTCATCAGCTGTTAGTTTATATCCATTAAATACTGGTTTGATATTTTCAGCTTTTAGCGAAATATTGGTCTGCTCTAAAAGAACCTTTAAATCTGTTGCCGCTTTTAACAGCTCAGTAGTCGATTGTCTTTCTGCATCCGTTTGGTGTGCAAGATAAAGTTCAATTAGGTCATTGTGGCCAGCGATTTTTAATAAATCGAAATAAGATACGTCCACTGCTTCCGCTATTTTTCCTAATAGCTCTTTGGAAGCGCTCCTTGAACCAGCTTCTATTTGCGATAAATACGGTTGAGAAATCCCAATTTTTGTAGCAAGTTCTTGAATAGTAAGACCTTTGCTTTTACGCAACTGCTTCAAAGAAATGCCCAAATCACGTTTGTTCAAATTAATCACCTCAAATAATAAATAACACAAAATATAACTGTTTGCAATTATTCGTTTATAGATATTGCTAATAGAAATAATTTGTGTTAAATTTTATTCGATATTTTAGAAATGGAGGTGATAATATGGAATTCGTTAATGAGAATATTAACTTAAAAGAGATTGTGGAAATGATGTTATATGAAGTATTAAAGGAAAACCAACTATCTCACAAAGAATGGTATTCGTTAAAGGAAGCAGCGAAATATTTAGGTGTGTCTATTAACACTTTAGCGAAATTCCGAGAAAAGGGATTAAAAGTATGTGAGATAGAAGGTGTTAAACGTGTGTCAAAAAGTGAGATGGATCGCTTTATGAATGAAAATAGTTTTTAAAGCTTCACAATAAGATGGCGCAGGAAATCATTGCGATTTAAATATAATGAAATAGGTAATTGTAAAAATGAATCATTAATTAGTTGAAAGCTTCTATTAAAGCTTTGTTCTGTATGTAGCCTGAAGTTTTTTAAAATATGTTCAGGTACTTTTTGAGCAATTGTATTATAGGCAAGTTTTTTATCTACTTCTAATAAGATAATGGAGTCTTGGTGAACGAAGTCACAATATATAATGGTATCCGTATCGCTTGGCGAATTAGATGCAATTTTTTTCATCTGTTCTACAGCCCCTATTGCGAATACATTCCATTGAAGGTCATCAAATTGGTTAAAGTCATCGTGACGAAGCCATTCAATATAAGGTGAGAATGGTGCAATATTTAGTAAGTCCCAATGCTTTGTAACTTCGGCAGCACCAAGTAGCAGTGGTTCATCAAGATAGTTATGATTTTTTATAGGCGATTCATAAGATTTCTTTTGTGTTTCATACACATACTTATTATAGTATTTCATTATTGTCCCTCGTTTAATTTGTAATATTGTACTACGTTGAATATATTAAAATGAATGAATGTATTTAGCAATATCTTGATTTTTCGAGTGCTTAAATGTAATGTATTACACTTTTGTGTACAATTTAAGAGAGTGTGAATAGTGCATTCATCATACCTTTTGATCAGATGCTTTTATGTTATATAGACGAGTAATTATTCATAAAAAGTAATATCGTATTCTCTTAAATTTAAATGTGTCTAAATTGTGAATTTGTTATTATAGGTGAAAAAATTATAAAAAATTGCGCGAGGGGGTACCTGCCTTTCGAGACAATCAGGTAATGACGTTAGTCGCCCCCAGGGGTAAAAATGATTCTACACTTGATGAAAAATAGTACGAAAAAAACACGTATATGCCTTTAAATCAAGGGGCTATACGTGTTTTTCTGTACGAATTATGCAATGTTCCTGATTTTAATAGAACGACATGGAGAGGGCGGAGTAGCTACTAATTAATGCTTGTTGAGCCACTCAATAAATGATGATTTCGGGATGCGAATAAGAGCACCTACACGAATGACTGGGAAAGTATTGGAGTGTGCCAATTCATATGCTTTAGATTGGCCGATTCCTAATATTTCTTGGATGTCCTTTATATTTAATAAATCAGGATAGTTTTGTAGCATACGACATTCACCTCCTTATGGTGTCCTTCGGCTTTGTGTTTAGCAAACTTTCATTGGCTGTATGTGTAAAATGTTAATAACCAATTTTAGTGTTACAGTTACTCGTTGAGATTAGCAGTTGATTTTAAAGATTAACAAATTCATGTGCATAGATTTTACCGTAATGTGGATCTACAAATTGATAAGTATTTTCCCAATCACAATTTTCAATATGTTGTTGATCTAGATAATCAAGTGCTTTGCCGTTATACATAATTTTTGGTTGCTGTAAGTTTTGTGGGAAAAGGTAGTCGCTATAAATACCTTTAATTGATTGTAAAGCATTTGTGTACATGTCTAATACATCTTCAAAAGGTGTGATTTCCCAATGAACCGTATTTCCCCAGATAGTGCTTAATTCATCTAATGTTAGCCCTGAGGACTGATTTGTAATGAGATGTACTTTTGCTAACGGCAAATTATTTGGATGTGGGGTTGTATCAAGTAATGCAAGGTAGGTACAGCATTTGCCTCCAAAGTATTCCATGAAATGTTCAACGCGTGTTTTCAAATTTGTAGCTGCTTCATCCAGCCCAATATTTAATGTGTAATGTGCAACTAAATATTCGTCAATGAAGTTTGTGAGCAGTAAGCGTTGCAGTGCTGTTATATCGTCTTCAGTTGCAAGTGCTGTGATATTTTTATTTGTCATCGCGTAGTAAGCAAATGTAATACGGTTGCAGCTTACTACTTTAAGCTTTTCGATAAAGTTTGTCATACATAATCCCTCTTTCTAAATAAATGTTTGCTGTATCGTTTCAAGCTTTTCTAACAGCTCTAAGGTAAGATTTTCATTTTGGGCTTCGACAAAACTTTCTAGCTCGTCTATGGCTGCATCTGTTATAAGAACAGTTGTTGTAAAACCATATGGACTTTCAAAACTATTAAGGATTTTGCCATTGCGTAAGAGTAAGAAGTCGATAATTTTACGGCTTTTAAATTTTAGTCGTACAGGGCGTTCTAATCCGTACCCACCAAGATAACGCTTCCTTCCTCGTGGCAGACGTTCATCATAGATGCCTTTGCTCAAATAAGAAGCGATTTTGATATTGTCTTCTGCACTTCCATGTTGTTTACGGTAATGTAATCCACCGTATGTCCATTTAGATTTAAGCAATTGTATAAATTGTTTAGGGATACGGCATAAAATATGAAAGTGAATACGACCATTTTGCTGGAATTCAATAACACCTACATAGCGTAAATCGATGCCCTTTAGCTTTTTACTACGCTTCAACTTATACCAAAACGAATTAAACCTTTCGCGACATGTAACAAAGTCTGTAGTATCAAAATCGCAATTAGAATTGAACGTTAATGTCAGCATGCAAAAGTCACTCATATAATTCGCATGGATAATGCCTTTTAATGTGCGCTTACTTTTAGCAATGGAACAGCGTAGTGTTTCTTGCGCTTGTTCGTGCAAATTTAACGTGTAATACTCCTGTCCCTTTTCTTTACGACCACGCTTAGGAGGAAATTTGTTTTCAAGTGGTACGTATCTTTCCACGACATGTGTAATAGTGGACGTGTGTGTTACATGTACTTCTAATTCATGTGTCATAATGAAACCTCCAAATGTCTTTTATGATAGTAGTCAAACCCTTGGTATATAAGGGATTTATTTTGTTTTATTGAAAGAAAAATGTATAAAAACAATTACTATTAATAAAGTGGAGTTAAGGCCTACAATCCGACTAAATTCTGTTAACAGCTGCTGTTACGTTTTGTTGTTTTAACAGTTATAATTGTAAATAGTAATACGAATTTTTACGAAGTCGGTATAAGGTGATTTGGGCAAACTGTAATGTACATATCTCCAAAAAGCTCGATTTTCCTCCACCATACGTAGAATTCGAATAAATTTTAAATGAGGTATATAAAATATGAACTTTCAAGATAAAGTAAGCTTCATTTGGTCAATTGCAGAGATTTTGCGTGGACCTTATAAGCCAGAAGATTACGGTAAAATTGTTTTACCATTAGCGGTATTACGTCGTTTTGACTGCGTATTAGACAGTACGAAAGAAGAAGTACTAAAGAAGGCAGAGCAGTTTAAAGCGATGTCAGAAGAAGCTCGTGAGCCGATTTTAAATCGTGTGTCACAACAAAACTTCCACAACACAAGCCAGTATGATTTTAAAAAGCTGCTAACGGACTCAGATAATATTGCCGATAACTTACGTGATTACATCAATGGCTTTTCTAAAGTAGCTCGTGATATTATGGATCACTTTGATTTTGACCGCCAAATTGACAAACTAGATCAAAATGACTTGTTATATTTAACGATTAAGCGCTTTAGTGAAGTGGACTTGCATCCTGAAAAAGTATCAAATATCGAGATGGGTTATGTATTTGAGGAGTTAATCCGTCGTTTTAATGAAAACGCAGAAGCAGGGGATCACTATACGCCACGTGAAGTGATTCGTTTAATGACGCACTTATTATTCTTACATGACGATGCAAGCATTTTAACGAAGCCAGGTTTAACACAAACGTTATACGATGCAGCAGCTGGTACGGGTGGTATGGGTTCAGTTGCACAGGAATATTTAATCAATCAAAATCCGACTGCTCATTTAGAGTTCTTTGGCCAAGAAATTAACCCTGAATCGTATGCAATTTGTAAAGCAGACTTGCTCATTAAAGGTGAAGATGCACGTAACATTCGCCTAGGCAATACACTATCGAATGATCAGTTCCCGCATGATAAATTTGATTATTTAATTTCGAACCCACCATACGGAGTAGACTGGAAATCGTATGAGAAGCCAATTAAAGCTGAACATGAAAATCAAGGGTATAACGGTCGTTTCGGTCCTGGTACGCCAAGAACAAGTGACGGGCAGCTTTTATTCTTAATGCACTTACTATCGAAAATGAAGCCAGTAACAGCTGAAAATCCACAAGGCTCTCGTTTAGCCATCATTATGAACGGTTCACCATTATTTACAGGAGATGCAGGTTCAGGTGAAAGTGAGATTCGTAAGTACGTGTTAGAAAACGACTTAGTAGAAGGCATTGTGGCTTTACCAAACGACTTATTCTATAACACAGGTATTGCGACGTATATTTGGATTTTAACGAACAATAAAGCCCCTCTACATAAAGGGAAAGTACGTTTAGTGAATGCTGTTGACTTCTCGAAAAAGATGAAGAAGTCGATGGGTAGCAAACGTAATGAGATTACAGAGGAGCAAATTAATGAAATCGTTCGTTTATATGGCGACGCACAGCCACATGAGCATGTGAAGATTTTTGATAACGAAGACTTCGGCTACTCGAAAATCACAGTAGAACGCCCATTACGTTTAAATTTCCAAGTGAATGAGGAACGCTTAGCACGTGTCGTAGAAGAAAAAGGCTTTGTGAACTTAGCGACATCGAAGAAAAAAGGTGATGCAGCACATGCTGAAATTGAAACAGGTAAAGAGCTACAAACGAATATTCTAGCTGTACTACGCACGTTAGAGAGCGATACAGTATATAAAAATCGTGATGAGTTCACGAAAGTATTAAAGGCAGCGTTAAAAGATGCAAACATTACAATTGGTGCACCTGTGTTAAAAGCGATTTTAGCAGGGCTTGCTGAAAAAGATGAAACAGCCGATGTATGCATGAAAAACAAAACAGATATCGAGCCAGATACTGATTTACGTGATACAGAGAACGTGCCGTTAAAAGAAAGCATCGAGGACTACTTTACACGTGAAGTATTACCGCATGTACCTGATGCATGGATTGATTACACGAAGACGAAGATTGGCTATGAAATTCCGTTTACTCGCCAGTTCTACAAGTACACAGCACTACGCAGCTCAGCAGAAATTATGGATGAGATTCGTGCGTTGGAAGTGGAGATTGCGGAGCAGTTGAAGAAGGTGATGGGATGATACAGGAATTTAAAGAAGTTGATGTAGGGTGGATTAAAGAAATACCTAAAGAGTGGGAAATTAAAAAAGTAAAAGAAGTATATGAATTTGTTAGCGTAAAAGTAAGTGATACGGAATATCCTGCACTGACTGTGAGTAGTAAATATGGTATCACACCGCAAATGGAGCATGTTGCAAAAACTCTAAATGGTGATTCTCGTAAGCGTGTTGAAAAAGGAGATTTTGTGATAAATAGTCGAGCTGATAGACCTGGAGCATGTGGGATTTCCGCTTATGATGGTTCTGTTTCGATGATTTGTCATGTATTAAAGCCCCGAAATAAAGAAATATTAGACGAAAAATATATGCATTACTTATTTAGAAATAACATGTTTTCTCAAGAGTTTTTTAGATGGGGACGTGGCATTGTTTCAGATTTATGGAGTACTAGAAAAGATGAATTTGGTAGTCTACAGCTGCCGATTCCTCCGATTAAGGATCAAAAAATAATTGGAAACTATTTGGAATATAAAGAAAGGGCATTAAATGAATTAATACAATTAAAAGAGCAGCAACTAGATAAGTTAGAACAACAACGCCAATCAATCATCACAGAAGCAGTTACAATAGGTTTAAATCCGAATGTGAAAATGAAAGATTCAGGTGTTGAGTGGATTGGTGAGATTCCTGAGCATTGGGGAGCTACAAAAATTAAGTATAGTGTTGAGTTACAGGGAGTAAAAGCCGAGGAAGATACGAATTTACAGTACATTGGATTAGAAAATATAGAAGCTAAAACAGGGAAATATATTCCTAGTGAAAATGTTGAAATAGATGGAGCTGCGCTTAAATTTTCAAAAGGTGATGTTCTATTTGGCAAGCTAAGACCTTATCTAACG
>NZ_DAMDAY010000078.1:0-21286 GCF_032093475.1 Lysinibacillus sp.
TCAGGTCTTAGAAGTAGCTTAACTAAATATGTCTAACTTTTTTGGGTCAGATCAGACATGGGTGTTTTTTGTTATAGGTCCATTATCTTGAAAAACCTTTGTGCAAAAATAAAATTTATTTCTTTTAACAGTTATACTTAATAGTGAAGTAAGTAGCCAAGATTTTTGTTAGGTTTTAAAGAATAATTCACTTCAAGAAATAACTCGATATGCAACTTTTTTTAATTTTTTCTTTGATATTTAGACGAGCTATGTTTTTCCATGTTGTCGTTTTTTCATTGACTGGCTAATGAACGTACCTGCAATAACGAATAAAGCACCCACGTAATGGTAAACAGTAAGCATCTCATTTAAGAATATTGCCGATAAGATGTAACCGAAAATAGGTGTTAGAAATAAAAAATTATTTGCTCTAACAGCATCAAATTTAAGCAGGTAAAACCAAAGGATCATAGCAATAATAGAAGTCATAACAACCTGCCAAAATAGTCCGATCAAAAAATATGGATCAAACTGAATATAAAAATCCGGCTCTAATAAGAAAACAAAGGGGATTGCTATTAAACTGCCGAAAATAATTTGCCAGGTATTAACGACAATTTGAGGCAGATTCAGTTGTATTTTACTATAAAACACACTTCCAATGCCCATGGATAATACTCCTACTCCCAGAGTAATTAGCCCAAATAATGTGGCATTCAATGATTCTAAATAAGGAATAATAGCAATCATGATTCCAAATGCAGAAATGGCCATTCCTAGAATTTCTTTTTGTCCTATCTTTCTATGAAGAAAAATGGAGGCAAGAAAAGCTACAATAAATGGATTTATTGTAATAAATAAATTAAAAATTGTGGAATCCACATACGCAAGGGATAGGAACGAGCAGCCAACATAAAGAGTTGTATTTAAAATACCAAGTATTATTAAATTTGCCCATTCCGACCCTTTAGGATATGGATAGTTTCTGAAGATATATACGAACAAAAACAGTATAACTCCTGCACATAGCAATCGTACAGAAGCAAAAATCAAAGGGCTGGCTGAAAAAAGACCTATCTTAGTGGCGATTGCTCCACTCGCCCAAATAAAAGCATAAAATATCCCTACTTTATTTATTTTCATCATTTATCACTGCCTTTATGTAATATAGCTTCAAGTATAAGTATTTGCATTCAATTAATAAAATTGATAATTTGAATTATATCCATCATGTTTTCTGATGGATTGGAAGGAGGAATTGGTTAATGGAAATACGCCATTTGAAAACTTTTAAAACGATAGTTGAAACTGGTGGATTTACAAAAGCTGCAGACAAACTAGGATATGCACAATCAACGATCACTTCACATATTAAATCCCTTGAAATTGAACTCGATCAACCACTTTTCGATAGAATCGGTAAACAAATCATTTTAACAGAAACCGGAAAACAACTATTACCCTATTCCAATAAAATGCTTCAACTTTACAAAGATATAAAAGAAGTCACTTCCGTAAATGGAGAGGTTGGTGGAGATATTGTTATTTCGGCCCCTGAAGCATTATTGATCTATCGTTTTCCACCGATAATTAAAGAATTTAAGGATAAATATCCAAATGTAAATATTGAATGGCATCATTTAGATCCATTGAATTTTAAAGAAGAATTAACTACTGGGAATGCAGATATCTCGTTTTTATTGGGAAATGAATTAAATGATGTAGACATACTGACAGAAAAACTTTGGGATGAACGGATGATGTTTTTGTATCCGAATGATTTTGATTGGAATAATACATGTAGCAATTTACTTTACACAGAGAAGGGGTGCAGCTATCGGTTTCTGTTTGAACAGTTTATTCAGGAATATAATATTCCTTCAAAATCGACAATTGAATTCTGGAGTATTGAGGCCATTAAACAATCAATAATCAGTGGACTTGGAATATCCATGCTGCCATACGTTACGGTGGAAAATGAGCTTAGTGAAAAAAATTTATCGGGGATGGAGTATCAAACCGGTGGTAAAATTGCTACTTATTTGATGTATCATAAGAACAAATGGCTGTCTCCTGCGGTCAAAGCGTTTATTGAAATGGTTAGAAAACATGTACAGGGATGACTGGAAAACTTGTTTGTTCAACGAACGGGTGCGTTTATTTAGAAACACGTCTTTTTCTTTTAAAGGGCCATTTTTCTGAAATAAGGAAAGCATCTTTCTTCATAAATAGTGACACTTTATGGAACAAATAGGTAACTTAATTAACCTTTATCTGTCTAACAATCCGAGGAGGGATAATTTGGGTTTACAAGGACGTTTTCTGCCTTGCCTATCGCTTTGATTATACAACGCCACAGACAAAATCCATTTTTAAATCAAGAAGAAAATAAGCAATTAATGCAAGCAATGCTCCGTTATTACAATGAGGAGAAGGATCTGCGGGGTTACCTTTCAGTAGGAGGCTGGGCTCACGGCGCATCTCACGGTGCAGATGTTTTTGTTGAGTTGGTGCAGTGCGAGGAAAGCAGCGTTGCGATGCTACGTGAGGTTCTTGTCGCTATTTCTGGCATGCTACTTAATGGAAGACATATTTTTAGTGATGAAGATGATGAGCGGTTGATCAATATCGTGGATACGATGATTGACAAAGAGTTAATGCAACATCAAGAAATTGCTGATTGGATTAGCTGCTTAGCGCAATGCTACGATTGGCCGAGAAGTCGCTGTCAGGTGATTGCTCGCGTGAACAGCAAGAATTTTTACACAGTCTCTATTTCAGAAGGGGACAGATAGCCGGGGGAAAAACGGTGCGCCAATTGATGTAATTCAAAGTATACTGGGTCATGAAAAGAGTCAGACTACAAAGATATACACTCAGCTAAGCGGAAAGCTAAGACAGGATTTATACAGTAAATACTTTTAAAAACTTTCATTCAATTAAGACACTCATGTAGAAATGGGTGTTTTTTTGTTATAGGGCCATATAATTGAATAAGAAATTATATAAAATAGGAAATTTATAAATAGAGATAGCGTCAGGAAGACTGTGGATTTATAACGCTAAGGAAGTTTCACTATTAAAAAACCTAATTTCTCAGTATTAAAAATGAGAAATTAGGTTTTTTCATTAATAGAAAGAGACTTATAAGTATTTATCACTAATCACTTTCATATGGTGTAACTCGTGCCCGGCAATGCCATATGCAATGGTACCTACCGAAACTGGGCTGTTCATTACAGTTCCATTACGAACCCACGCAGCTTCATCAATAGTTGAAATCAGGCTTAACGTATTGGAGCGTACTGTGTCTAAACCAGCTAGTAACTGTTCCCAAGATAATTTGTTGAAGTTTGCCGCTGAAACGTATTGATCTTGATCCATTGATGGGAGTGATTCACCTTCATTTCGCGCAATGGCAAGCATTCGATACGACATCACACGTTCCGAGTCGGTCATATGCCCAATCACTTCTTTTAAAGTCCATTTCCCTGGTGCGTACGTCTTACTTGCTAACTCCTCTGATACGCTGCCTAAGAGGGTAAGAGTCTTAGTTCGTTGCTTACTAAGTATTTCTTCAATATCTCCATCTGGTACAAGACTAACATACCTATCATGCTCTGGATTTTCAATAAATAATGGTCGTGGACGCACAAGAATCCTCCTCATCGGAATAGTTAATTATGGTTGTAGGGTAATATTCTACTTTCGAGAGGATATTTCCTTTATTTAATATTTATTTTCATTATCGTTTTGAAAATATCTTCAATAATCGGGCGCATTTGTTGAAGATGAATTGTGCCTTTTTCTGCAATAGGGCAATATTGTTGAATAAAATAAACCTGTAGCTTTGTAATAAAGATTGATTATTTATAATAAAGATCGATAATTTGTACGGCTCTCCTCTATATATTTTTTAGAGGTTAGATAATTTTTTTATTTGATATTTATGTAAAAACGCTTTCGAAGTAATGTACTTAAACTAACGAAGTAGGTTCGTTTAACAATAAAGTGTTAATATTTATTTTGAAACAACTAATTTTTGAATCAGAATAACGGATTGAAATCTTATAAATCAAAAATAGAGATGGTATAATATGTATTAAATGTAAAGCGAAATTGTATTAAAATCTAAAATTGCAAGGAGGATTGAGTGTATGAGAAGATATACTTTTTTTGCATAGCAAAGGCTATTGCATAATAAATTAATTGAAAGTAGCCTTTGCTCTTCCTAAAAGAAATACTAAAAATTTAGGAGTGCAAAAATGAGCTATAAAAAAGCAAAGCATATACTTCCAACTGAGTTGGTGGAGTTAATACAGAAATATATTGATGGTGAATATATTTATATCCCACGAAGAAAAGATAATAAAAAGAGTTGGGGGTCCAGTACTGCAACCAGAGGAGAATTGGATCTAAGAAATTCTAATATATATAATGATTATCTATCGGGGTTGAATATAGCTTCTTTGTGTGAAAAATATTATTTGTCATCAAAAAGTATTCAAAGAATTGTATTAAAAGAAAAAAGAAAAAGAACGAATTTTTAAATTAAGCCAATGTGGTTTTATGCCGCATTGGCTTATTTTTTTTTATGAAATAAGTTTGAGGTTTTTTCAAGTAATGTAAGTCAGATATAATCTAATCAACTCTTATAAAAGGTAAGGGGAACCAGTAATTGATTTTTGAGACCTAAGCGTAGTTTATCTAGATTATTTAACTGAAGTGGAAGTATATATTGGGCGGACATTGTTACTTAAGGAATTGTTTTTTGTGCAAAAAAAATGAATAGGGGGGATAGATATGAACAATTTATTTACAATAGATTGTGGTGACATATTACTGAGAGAATTTAGAATTGAAGATGCTGATGCTATTTATGAGCTTACTTCACAACCTGAAGTTTATAATTTTCTGCCAGATTGGCGTTCAACAAAAGAACAACGATTAAACTGGGTCACGAATTATGAAATACCAGACAATAAAAAGTTTTTGTTAGCTGTACCTAATATTAGTGGTGCTAATTATTTAAAGTTGGGAATTATATTGAAGGAAACTGGAGAATTTATTGGTTTCTGCAATACAGGTATTAAAGAAGAGCTAAGTGAACCAAACCGAGAAATTGTTTATGCAATTTCAAAGCAATACAGTTGTCGTGGATACACAACAACTGCAGTAAAAGGATTGATAAAATATTTGTTTGAGAATACAGATGTAGAGCTACTTAATACAGTTGTTCTACCTCACAATTTAGGCTCAAATAAAGTTATCCAAAAGTGCGGATTTCGTATTAAGGGAGAAATTGAAATTGAAGACCAAATTCATTTTCATTACACCCTTAACAAAAAGGATTGGAAAGAAAGGGAAAAAACCACTAAGGCTATTGAAATATTCAACTAGTGGGAGTGTTTCAACAATAATATAGACGTTTACTTACTAACCAAGCAGCGTCCCTGTAATAAGTGGACGGAATGTTCTGGCGCATTTCTTTAATAAGGAATGTGTCTTTTTCCATTTAAGGGCCAGATTGTTGAACAATACCTTAAAAAAAATTGGATTTTTATCTTAGAGTATAGATAAGATTGTGAAGGATTGTAGGTTTTCAAATTTGATATTTCTGTTATTATTTTTTTCTTTTGTGATAGATTTATCGTATTCATTTCGTATTACATAGTAGGTACCAATATTCATTGAGCGGGGTGAACAATTGAAAATTACAGAGAACAATGTTGTACAACACATACAGAAAAAAAATGAAAAAGCAATTCCTTTTATTATTAATCAGTATGGTGGTTTACTTACAGCAATCATTAAACGTCATTTAAATTACCAGCAGCAAGATTATGAAGAATGCCTTGATGATGTTTTATTATCGATATGGAATAATATTCATTCCTTTGATCCTAAGAAAAATTCATTCAAACATTGGATTGCAGCGATTGCAAAGTATAAAGCAATTGATTATCAAAGAAGACAAATTACCATACAAAATCAGCAATTTTTAGTTTCAGAAATTGATGATTGCTTGGTAAAAGCACAACAACCATCAGAAGAAAATTGCGTTGAGGAACTCCTTGAGCAATTGTCAGCTGGTGAGCGGAAAATCTTTGAAAAATACTATTTAGAAGGAACCCCTTCAAGTGAAATAGCAAAAGAATTTGATGCGAAAGAGTCTTGGGTTTATAACAAGCTTTCCAGAGGACGTAAAAAGCTTAAAAGTATTTTAGTTCAAAAAAATGGGGTGTGAGGAGTGAGAATATGTCTATTTATAAAGATTTAAATGATATGAATATAGATTTGGAACAGTATGAAGAACAAAACCTTACAAACTTCGAGAAAAAGAAATGGGAAAAGCGTATATTGAAAAAAATTTGTAAAGAAAAGCCATCTCACGTAAAGAAATATTTAGGAGTTACAGCAACTGTAGCAATGATTTTTAGTTTGATTATTGTTACAGGTTTAATTTCACCAACGATGGCTGCGACGATGAAAGAAGTGCCTTTATTATCATCTGTTTTTAAATTTACAGGGGATCTTGGTTTACACGCCGCAGATGAAAAGGGACTCTCAACAAAATTGAATATAAGCGCTACGCATGAAAGCTTTACATTAAATGTAACAGAAGTAGTGTATGACGGTACACGGGTTGTAATTGGGATTGAACGCCATCATATAGAAGGTGAATATTCAAAAGAAAGTTTATCAGATCAAATGAGTAATATTGAATTTTTACTAAATGGTGAACCATTGAATCACACCAATTTTAGTAGTGTTTTTGAACAACCAAGTAAGGATAAGAATTCCGTAATTCTTGAATTTGCAGATTTGAAAAACCAAGGTGGAAGTCCTTTTCCAAAGCAATTTAATTTGACATTATCTGCTACAATAACTGGGATCTCTGAACCTTTTAAAATAGATATTCCAGTGAGTGATATTGGTAACTATGTAAACCTACAACCTAATATAAGTAGAAAGTACAAGAATAATCGGTTTACTATTGAACAAATTATGCTAACTCCTATTACAACTAGTATTACGACAAGAATAGCCTTGCTTGATAAATCAACTTCTGTAGATTTCCGGGAAGGAATAAGTATCGAAGTTTATGATGAACAAGGGAATGAACTAAAACTAATTAATGGCAATGGTCGCCGTGAGACAAATAAAGGAAATAGCGATTTCATCATGGATTTACGGTTACATCCATTTGAAACTTTACCAAAAGCCATTACAATCAAACCGTATATCTATCTTTATAACGACGACTCAAAAGGAACATATCAAGAGGATGAAAATGGTGACCCAGTCATTCAATACGTTCCAGAACTAGAAATAACAATACCAATTAACTCACAAGAATAAAAAAGTACAGAAAGTGTGGCAAAGCTAACCTTCTGTACGAACTAATCAATGAGTACCTTGCATAGCTTATTTAGAACTATAAGCGATTTTAGGAATAAGCCCATATTTTAGTTATCCCATTAAAGGGCGCTGTTTTTGCGCTACATGGATGGATAACGGGGCAGAATAATGGAATTAAGAAAAAATTCCTAAATTTAATTTTAGTATCGAGGAATTACACTTTTTAGAATTAGAATTTCCCTAACATTGTAATTCCGCATTTTCTTAAACTACATCAAGTTGTATGTGTAAAATATCGCTGAAAAAAGTGCAGAATACCTTCTGAAGCAACCCGTCCTAGATTAGAACGGGTTAGCTTTACTGGTTATAAAATTAAATAGCTATATTGTCACTTTATATTACTTCATCTGGTGGTTGTGTCTTTCTCCAGCCATAAAACTGCATGTCGTCTTTTAATTAAATAAATCATTTCAATTCCCACCTTTCATGTTTTTTAAAGAACAAAATTAAAATTGACGAATACGAATATAATTTTCTACTTTTCTTCGGTTCTCTTCAAAGATTTTTTTCACGTATTCATCATGAAGTGCTTTCTCAAGAGAGATCTCACGTTTTGTAATGGTTATCGTGAGAGCAAAAATGTTTAATATCATTTATTATCACCTCCTTAAATTACCACAAAAAAACCGTAGAGAGACTCCCCTACGGTGAAAAAAGGCACAAAAATACCGCAGGGGCACACTTCTCCCTGCGGTATGGGTATGCTTAAATATAAAAAACCTTAAGCGATCCATTCCGATCTGGTCGAATGTGTGTGTTTCATTTTTACTGAAGTTGTAACTACCAATGACATCAATTTAACGATAACGATCATTTCATTCGACCTCCTTAAGAATTTTTTGATTACTTTGTAATTATATCCATCTTTAAGTTGTTTGTAAACATCTTTTACTAAGTTTCCCTGATTTAGTTAATGATGACTAGAAAAACTCTTTGCTACTTTACCTTGTAGTAAAGAGAAGATATAGAAGACTTAAAGCCAAAAAACATAATTATTATTAAGACAGAGATTTCAGAAGTCGTTTAGAATTTTTAAGGCTTGAGAATTTTTAGTACTTAAAGTAAAGGGTGGCTTTTTAAAGGGTAATTTTGATGTCCTTTACTCGAATTTTTTCTCGTATATTAATCTTAATTAGAGTTTTATTTTGATTTTCTTTTAGTTTTGTCTTCAGTGATATCCCCTAGTTAGGGTTTTTTGTTGTTTTTACTAAAAATTAAATTGTTTTTATTTGAATTTAACACTACATATCGAACTAAGTATCTACTGTAATAAAATTAATATTGTAATATACTATTTTAAATAGGTTAACAATGTTAATTTATGTTTTAATCAAAAATCTCTAGAAAATTTATTGAAAAATTAGAAGGAGTCCTAAAATGAAAAAGAAAATAAGCTATTTAATCTTACTACTAACTGCCATCTTTATAGTTGGTTGTACTAACGTAGAAGATGCATCGAATACTGATGGAAAAGCTGAATTACAAGAAGTAACAACAAAAAATAGTGATAAAGAAAATGCTACGACTGAACAAGTAGTAGAGGAAACATCAACTCAATCAAAAGATTCACTGTTCAAAGGTTACAAACTAATTGAAGTTGACGGTGGTGATTTGTCTGGATATCGCGAACCGAACGTGGTCGTAGACATTGGTTTTGGGGATCGAGAGTATTGGTCCTTTACGAATGAACACGGGCAATTAGTCCGTGTCATTGCAAACAAAATCGTTTTACAAGATGATCGTACCGAGCCTGTAACATCGTCTGGCAGATACTACGCTGATGAAGCAAAAGTACCTGGTGTTGAAAGAACAGATTTAGATGAAGGACATATTATTGCAGATTCTCTTGGTGGGGTATCAAATGCTTATAATATTACCCCACAAAATAGTACGCTTAACCGCCATGGTGATCAAGCATATATGGAAGACGCTATTCGTAAAGCTGGTGGAGCTACAAATTTTGAAGCAATAATCACATATCCTAATACGGAAACGCAGATTCCTTCTCATTACAAATACACTTACACTTTAAAAGGGAATAAAATTGTAGATGAGTTTGATAACGGTAACCCAGATGAAATAAATAAATCTCTTGGATTAACTGAAAGTAAATCAACTAAGTCAACAAGTTCTAATAAGTTCAATGCTTTGAATGGAACTAAAGATATTTCTAGCATTGATACAGATGGAAATGATCAAGTAACGATTAAAGAAGCAAAAGCAGCAGGTTATAGTATGCCAATAACGAGTGATCATTGGTTATATCCATATATGCATGATAATGATAACGACGGTATGGTAGGGGAATAAGCACCTAGAACCTAAGGCAAAGTAATTGATCACAGATATAGAAACAATCGAGGCTCTTGTTAAATAAACTGTTCTGTTCTTCTTGAATTAACGGAGCCGACGATTGTTAAGTAAATAACAACAAAATAAAAGCGGTCCTTTAAGAAAGAAATCGTTACGAAAGAACAAACGTGGCATGGAGAGTATATTCACCAGCTAAACTATATGTGGTGCCAAAGAATTCGAATATTCAAGAAGCGTGGCGTGTAGGGATGCTGAATGAAAATCATCCATTGTTCTTAAGAGATGGTTTTACTATAGTGAATTTCGAAAATGAGACAATCAAGAGGGCGATCTTAATAATCTGTATCTTTTCTTCTACAAAGTTCACTATATGAGCCAGTGGACAGGTATGGAGGGCTACAAGAATAGTTTTGTTGACAGCTATGGACATACGTTTAATCTGTAGGAAGGTGACGTTATCTTCTATCATGCCGATCCATCTTCATTTGACGATTTTAATTCGAGCGTTACCCACTATTAAGAGAATAAAATAATGAAAAGCTTAGGATTTAGTTCCTAAGCTTTTATTATTCGGTTGGGCAGGTGCCCCGTAACGGGTGAGTTTTTTGTTGGGGGAGAATTCCTAACTGTAGAAAATTCACAACCAAACTTTATTATAAAGCTATATCAATACTATTTAGGCATTGTATTTACGATCAAACCAATATGTGTAAAGTAATTCATTGCTCCAAATAAAACAAAGGCGATACCTGCTACTGTCCAAAGGAATTTAATAACTTTAGCAAAGTTTGGATTTGCGTTTTTGTTTAAGGCAAAAGGAAATAATACTGCTCCAATCCCTATAATCGCAAATAATCCTGACATAAAAGTTGCCTCTAGCATTGGGTAATCCGCAAAGGCGCCTGATATTGGTTCTTCTGGTGGAGCTGCGAATAGTTGGAATCCGATACCTGCAAATGCGATTGAAATAAGTGCTAGCCCCATTGCCGCAGCAAAATAAGATAATGGTTTTATCAAATATGGCAATTCCTTACTTAAAGTATTGGAAACTATTTTTGAATCGTTCATATTTATACCTTGTTTTAAATATAGATTAGATTTTCTCCATAATAAGACTGATACAGCCAGAAGCAGAATGCCAAAAGCTAGTGAAGTCTCACCGAATATAATATCATCAAATGGGAAGCCAATCTTTGACAATGGCCAAGTAAGGGTCATATGAGCTCCTGTTAGTGTTAATATAAACCCTGGTATTCCAAATCCTATTGCCCAACCTTCTAGTTGTCCCACTTTTTCTTTAGCTAAATGGGAACCAAATCGAATAATTAGTAATAATCCAATCCCAGCTGATACTGACATGATGGTGTTATAGACAGCTGTAACTGACCAATCGATAATCATATAAAAAACTCCTTCTTAATTATCTTGAATTCAAGATATTTTAATTGCAAATAAATTCTATTCCCTTGTCACAAATTTGTCAACAAGATAACAGCAAATTACTTTATTTGCATTGCAATTGAATTTTAAGTCATAATGAACAAGATCAAAACCAATAATTTTATGGATTTGTTGTTTATACAACACATTTAAGATTTTGTTGAAAAAATAGGAGTGGAAACATATGACGCAATCGAAGACGGACCTTCGGGTTTTACGTACTCGTAAATTAATTATGGATTCTTTCATTGAACTTTCAGGGAAAAAGGAATTTAAGGATATTACCATAAAGGATATAACAATAGAAGCCATGATTAATCGTGCAACTTTTTATTATCATTTTAAGGATATATATGACTTATTGGAAAAGGTATTATCGGAGGTATTGTTAGTTAATTTGGATTGTGAATACTACCAAAATAACGAACTAAATGAAGAAGCATTAGTGAACATTTTCAAAGCAATTACAAATTTCCATAAGTCATTATCCCATCGTTGCCATAGAGGTTACGAAGATACTATTGCTCGTATTATTAGGGAACAGCTTGAAATCATATTTTACAAAATGTTGTTGAATCAACACCCTACTAAAGATAAGGAAGCCCTAAAGCTTACTACTACCATGTTAAGTTGGGGAATTTACGGAGCATCTTTAGAATGGGGAAGGAATAGTACAGTACCACCAGAAGAATTTATTAAATTGGTAATTCCTTCAATAATGTATGAGATTGATTGAATTTTTTCTATAAGGTAGATAAAATATATGCTATAGCATATAAAGAGGTGTTATATGGATTTACATGATTTATTAGGGTATCTTATTCATCGTACTGATGTAAAAATGACAAATTATTTTACTAAGGTGTTGAAACCTTATGGAATTACCCCAGAACAATGGAGTATCATTAGTGTTCTTAGTAGCCAAAGAGGCACTACTCAAAAAGAGTTGGCAGAAGCAATTGATAAAAATCAAACAACTGTTGTAAGAATGATACATTCAATGGAGAGAAAGAGTATTGTAAAAAAGGTTTTTAATGAGCAAGACAGACGTTCGCATTATCTTTTCCTAACTGAAAAAGGTGAAGAGATAAAAAAAACAATTCTTTCTGTAGTCAAAGATGCTCATCATGTCGTTTCGAGTAATTTAAGCAAGGGAGAAATCCAACAATTAAAATCGTTATTAAACAAATTATATGATACTCGTTACTAATACCTGACCCTATAGATATTTTGCTATTTATAAAGGATTTTTCTTAACACTATATGCTATAGCATGTAATTTTTGTCCATGGGATAGGGAAATTTAACTTCTTTCCAACGTTCTTGAAGATAAATTATGTTACAGCTATGTACTATTGAAGTAGCTGCCTAGTGTCAAGTAATTTTAAATGACTATAGTAATCTTGCTATTTTTGATTGATTTGGAGGCCATTCTCCAAATGCAAAAGTTGTAAGAACGTTAATAATCAGTTATTCGTGAAACGTCGAAAAGCTTAGGAAGTATTCCTAAGCTTTTTTGAGGTTTCTTTATGAAAGAAAATACTACCAATCCTTATAGTATATGGGGTCTTAATTCGGACCTATTAACCCTGAAGAAAATTTATTAAAGGGAAGGCGAGGCGTGTACAAAGAAGAACGACAATTAACTGAAAGTGCAATTTGTAATACAAAACGAAAGCCTTAAGCATTATCATAATGCGCTAATTATTATTATTTTTATAATTACATAAACTTTGAATAAATAAAAAATCCTTATACTTTTGCGGACGGGAACGGGTCCCACGGGCGCTACCTTCTACCCTGACTACCGTTATAATATGACCAAAAACAAAAAGGTCAAAAATCTGGCTACCCTTATACTTACTTGACTTTTTCAATAATGGGACAGATTGTTTAAAATCAATTTCAATAAAATGGTTATTTGTGTTAGAGTTTACTTTAGACTGCGAAATAACTTACTTAAACTAACGATGCAGGTTAATGAATAAAGGGAGGATTCTCAATGAATGTAGAAAAAGCGAAAGTCCTTATACTTGGAACTTTTCATATGTCTGAACATGAAGGTTTAAATTCTGAAAGAAGGCAAAATGAAATAGTGGACTTAGTATCTAAACTGGCAAGGTTTAAACCAACGAAGATTGCAGTTGAAATGGTACCAGAGGAAAGTGAATATTGTAATGAGAAATATAAACAGTATAAATCAGGTGTACATAAATTAGAGATGAACGAAATATTTCAAGTAGGCTTCCGATTAGGTTTAAAGATGGGGCATGAACAGATTTATCCAACCGATTGGATGGGTAAATCGGACATGGGTTATGCAGAAGTTGAAAGTTGGGCAAAAGAAAATCAACCAGAACTTTTAAATGAAATATTTGAGGGTCTTGTATTTCCTGAATTGTCGGAAGATAAAAGTATAATAGATTATTATAAAGCATTAAACGCTCCCATTTTTCTTAATAAATTGCATAAAATGTATGTAAATATGGCACGTATTGGTGGTCTTAATAAATATGTTGGTATGGACTGGCTAAGTTGGTGGTATAAGAGGAATTTGATTATGTTTGCTAATTTAACCCGTCTAATTGATACGGAAGAGGAACGTATTTTATTTATAGTAGGTGCTTCGCATACAAATATAGTTACTAAATTTCTTGAAGAGAGTGAGATTTGTGAGGTGGTCCCTCCACTAAGTTATTTATCCTAAAAGGTTTTTTCTTTAGATGTTTAAATGGTTCATTATTCTCATAAGTTCTCTTTTTAAATATAAAAGGAATTAGGAATAGTGTATAAGAGGACAACTATACAAAAAAGTACACCACTAAATAAAAGTAATGTACCAATTATCATGTATAATATTAAAGATAATCTATTATACATTCACTTATCTTTTATTTTACAGGGTAGACTTGACATTTTTCATAAAATTAATTGAGTGGCCTTTTTTTACACGTCTCCATAAAAAGAGCATATAGACAAAGAACACAAAAATAATGAGATAAGCACTCGTCATAGAGCTTTCTTCATTGCCCATGAAGTTAAAGGAATTATTAAACCCATGGAAAAGAATTGTTACAATAATGGATTGACCATCCAAGATAAGCAATGATAGAACAAGACCTACTAATAGTGCATAGATGATTTGTATAATGGTGTCTTCTAAGGATTGACCTCCAAGCAACTGAAGGGCATGTGTGACGCCAAACAAAATACTAGAAACCCATACAGCAGTAGCTACTCCTTTAGTCAGTAGCATTCTAAGCAAAATGCCCCTAAATATAGTTTCTTCGATAAATGCTATAATAAGCAATTGCATCAAGAACATAGCAATGACATTGCTCATAGAAGTCAAATTTAAGCCTTTTGCGCTCACTAAGATAATACATAAAATGAAAAGTAGTGGTAAGAGGATGAAGAGTTGATTCTTTTTAAAAGAATGAAAGAAATACTTTTGCCAGTTCTTTTTTATCATGATATAAATGAAAATCCCCAATGCAAGTGGAATTAACAAAGCAAACTGAAGAAAAGGGCTTGAAGGTTATAGAATAGAAACAAAAGCACCATTTATAACATAGAAAAATATGAGAAGAAATTCTAAAGCAACTATTTTAAATATTAATTTTTGATTCATTCGATAAATTTCTCCCTATTATATTTATACAGGATTTACAGAAACCTTTCGCATGCTTGTAGAAATAACTAAATAGAGTAAGATACTTAAAATAAAAATGCTTCCTAAGATAGCGCTTAAGGACGAATTAGATAAAAGCTCAAATAATGGTGTGAACCATTCAAACACGACCATTAAAATTGGAACTAAAGCAAGTAAGCCAATTAAACTATAGCCGCCTAAAATACCTAAGCGATAAAAAGTGACATTAAGAAGAAGGCCTGAATTAAGACAGAATAGAAGTAAGACTGAATCAAATGCTGCGGTTTGTAAAAATGAATAGGTGTTATCAAAAATTAAGAGTGGGTGGATGATGATAATATTATTTTTGATGTTTAGTAGGGTAGCAACATAAGTAATAATATTTTGTGCACTCGCAATGATTAGTGCACCAACTAAACTCCAACTTATGAAAAACAGCCCGACATTGACCATATATTGTTGGCGACTTAACCCTAGCTTTAAAAAATAGGGTAATGTTCTATTTAAAAGCTTTGCTGCCATTGAACTATAAAAAATGTAAACAGGTATCGAAATGGTAATTGCAAAAGATATATATTGACCGAAAAATGCATCTAAGAAAAATGACAATAGCACAATTAAAAATAAAATGCTCCAAAAAATGATATTATGTTTTTTGAAATTTTGAAATAAGATATAAAAACTACCTTTCATTGTATTCATTTCATAGACCTCACTTTCTGTTTACTTAAATAAACCAGCATGTCTTGAAGAGAGACTGATTCAAGCGATATGTTCTGACCTTCAATGAATTGGCCATTTGCATAAACAACAGCTGTCATTTCTTGCATAAACATATGCTGATAAATCACTGTTAAGTCACCAATTGCTGAAGCAACATCTGTAGCACTACCTTTTACAGCAACAATATGTTCGTACCACTCCTCAGCAGTTTTTTGCAATAATAGCTCTCCCTCATGAAGAATAAAAATTTCCTCAAATAGTTCGCTTGCTTCATCAATTAAATGTGTGGATAAAATAAATAAACGTGGATTTTCAGTTTGTTGTTCAATTAACAGATCATAAAACGTATTCCTTGCTGCCACATCTAAGCCTATATAGGGTTCATCAAAGATGGTAATGTCCGCACGACTCGCAAAGCCTGTAATGATTCCAAGTGCTGAGACCATTCCTTTTGATAAACTACGTACCTTATCTTTTGGATTCAAAGCAAATACTTGGACCAGTTCCTGAGCCAGCTCTTCATCCCATTTAGGATAAAAGAAGCGATTTGCCTTCAATGTTTGCGCAATGGTCATTTCTGCTTGGAAATTGTCACTTTCAGCGATAAAACAAATATTACGTAAAGTAGAAGGAGCATTAAAGACATTTTCTCCGTTGACCAAAATTTCTCCACTTGTAGTCGCGATGAGTCCTGATAACAGATTCAAAAAAGTTGTTTTACCAGCCCCGTTATGGCCTAAAAAACCTATAATTTTCGGACCCTCCATAGTAAATGTGACATTTTGTAAAGCGGATTTATGTTTATATGACTTCGTGACATTGTTGACAGTAATCTTCATACATTATCCCCCTTGTATCAATCTTTGTAACTCTTCATCGGAAATGCCTAAACGACTAGCTTCCTTTTTCAACGGTTCAATATGTTGACGAAAGAAGTTTTCTTTACGCTCAGTAACTAAAATTTTTCTAGCGTCCTCATGTACAAACATTCCGACACCTCGTTTTTTATAAATGATCCCCTTATCCACTAATTCATTCACGCCTTTCCCAGCAGTTGCAGGGTTGATTTGGTATTCTTTTGCAAACTCATTCGTAGATGGAATGCGATCATCTGGCTGTAGCTGTCCATCTAGAATGGCATCTTCTATTCTTTCGCGAATTTGTTGGAAAATTGGTTTTTCGTTATTTAAAGAATGAATCACAATCCACCTCACTTGTTAATTGGTTGATTACTTATGTAATTAACCACACAACTTATGGTGCCATCTGTCAATTGTTTGGCAAAATTAATTAAAAAATTTATTTTCCATCAAAAAAGCCTTCTCAATGTTGAGAGGGCTTTTGATGAGCTTTACCTATCAGATAGGCACTTAAAGGTACGTACGAAATGATTTTGATAAGCAGCATACAGACAAGTAAACTGGACAGGAAAAGTGAAATTACTTGAAGAGCGGTAGTAGGTAGTAATGCGCAATAAGGAGCAAGATATTCTTGGATCAGCCAGTGTATTAGAAAGATACCAAAGGAATAGCGACTTAAAATATGGAGATAAGAGAGCTTGGGCATACTTTGTGCAAACGCTAATATACAAAATGTTATAGTCAAAACGAATAACATAATATCGATTCTTCTGGAAGTAATCTGCTGAGCACCTAAATAATAGTTTGCATATAAAATGGCCATTGCAAGTATAAAGGAAAGGACTGTGACGAATTTATATTTGACAAGATAACGTGCTATTTTTTCATAATGACTACCAATGATATAGGCCATTGCAAAATAAGGAAGCCAACCAACAAAGAGCAAACGCATAAAATGATCATTCTGGATGAAATAGTCGAAATTCAAATTTGCAATAGTCATATAAAAAATTCCTAGTAAGAAAAAAATAGAAGTAAACCAGATACTGGATAGCTGCCATTTTTTTATGAAAAAAAAGAGAATATAAAGCTGAAAGATCGTCATGACAAACCATCCTGAAAAGTCTCCTAAAACAATATGTCGATATAATGCAATCCAAAAGTTTTCATCATAATGAAAAGCGGCGTTGGCTGCATATAAAATACCTGCAGCTACAAACGGCATAACAATAAACTGAAAACGACGCCATAAAAAAAGGGGAGGTAGCTGATTTGGGTAGCGATTAGCTAAGATCAAAATAGACAATAAAATAAAGGTTGGTGTAGCGAAACATAACAATAATCTAAAAAATTGATAGTATGGTTGATCAATATAGCCATTAATCGTTTCAATATTGGTTGTAGCATGTAATAATACAATACTTAAGCAAGCAATTACCCGCAAAACGTTCCACTCATACACCAAATCAATCACCCTCGTTTTCAGTAAACTGGGAGGCATCGAGTTATAAGATGCAACCTAACTAAATATATGTGTATGACATACGTGATAAAACCTTCCTAGCTTTCCTTCCATAAATAGTTTGGACCACAAAATATTATTAAAAAACTCTAGTAACTTAGCAAGAGTTCCATTTTTGCATATGTGTCACATAACTACTATGCATATACTGTGGCAAGAGGGGGGGAGGTGAGCTTTTATGAGAATTAACTGGAAGGTTCGTCTTCAACATATTCCATTTCTACTAGGGCTATTTTCATTGTTACTCCTACTCGCACAACAAGTAGCGGCTATTTTTGGCTATGATTTAACAGCTGCGATGAGTGAGCAAATTTCATCGATTTTAAATACAGTTTTATCCATCCTTGTGTTAATGGGTGTCATTGTAGATCCTACGACACGTGGCACAAGTGATAGTGAGCGTGCTCTAATGTATAGGAGACCGAGATAAATTAAACTAAAAGTGTAATTTTACAATAAGGGTAAATATGTTATAATGTTAGAAAATTGATAAAGTAGGGAGGATGATTGAATGTCCATTGAATTGGAGCGTAGAATTGCTAAGCTCGAGGAGGAAATGGCAGATTTACGTCAGGAGTTGTCTTCACTAAAGCGTACTCAAAACACTGAAAAAATAAATACTCTTGATGCCAGACAATCGATAATCAAGCAATCAGAACCAAAACCCACACTGGAGTCGAAGCCTATCCCGTCCAAAGTAACGGAAAAAGAAGTGCAACCACAGCCATCGATGGAGGAACGTGTTATGTGGGCACTTCCAAAAGTATTCATGGTTATTTTAGTGATGGGGGTCCTTTGGGGACTAAAACTTGTCAGTGATTATGGTTATTTATCGAATGGCGTGAAAATCATCCTCGCCTATGCATTATCGGTGGGATTGGTGGTCATTGCCTACGTATTGGAACGTAGAAAAGTAGGCTCTGCTGCAATGACAATTTCACTATATGGTGGGGCATTTATTGTTGGTATTTTAACAACAGCAGCAAGTGCCATTTTGTATGAAATCATCGCTCTAACACCTGCATTAGGCATTACGATTCTGTATATTGGCTATGGAATTGGCATTAGTTATTTGAAGAAAAATGAAGCACTCACTATTTTTGTTGCTTTTACGTCGTTATTATTACCTTATTTACTAGAGTATATGGATTTTAGTGCCGTCATTATTTTACTATTTGTGATCGTATTGTTTGCTGCACTACAATTGGTCATTTATCAGCACAAGCAAAAGCTTGCACTTTATATAGCTACATTCTTCTCTGTTCTAGCAGTGAGCATTGTAGCGTTTATGAATAGTGATCAGCAAGTTGTTTTTGCACTTGGTTTACTGGTGATTCTGGCAATCTTTTACGCAATTTGGTGTCTACTGTATCGTGTGCAATCAAAATGGAAGCCACTACATATAGGGCTCCAATTTTCTTTAGGCTCTTTTACTTTAATATTGATGAATCTTATTATCCGTTCGCTTGAAAATGGAGAAATACTACTCATTACCTTGATGATTTTATTTGGCGCAATAGCGTTTTATAGCTATCGTAAAAATTGGCAGGAAGTATTGGATAGTGCTGTCACGCTGGCATTTATTACACTATGTAATACCGTACTTCTAATGAATTTACCAAATAACATAGATGATTTACTTTATCCGCTCATTATATTTGCTGGTGTTATGATGAGTTTACGTATACGGGCAAGTATCATGAAGGTAGTTACTTCATTTTTCCTTGTGTTGACATTTACATTAAACTACGTCTTTCATGAGCCAAAACCATTTTTCAGCATAGATCATCTAAGTTTATTCATGCCGATTATCTACCTAATCGTCATATATTTATATGCAAGACGTCCAAAAGAAACAATTACACCATTTGAAAAGGTCATGAAGGATTTATACATCATCGATATTTTAGCAGTGGCCACAGCAGGCTATTTCTTAGCTTATATTGGCAAACTAGACAGTGCTTATTTTGTGGTCACAAACGGTATTCCTTATATGATGAGTATTGCATTAGCTGCACTATTTGCAGGCTCTTTACTAGTTGCCGAATCATACAAAGGGCGAGCGTTAACACCAGTTCTCGGCGCATTTTTCCTCCTATTCTCTTTGCTGATTAGCACCAAGACTTCAATGATGGATAGTTTAAATATTATCACTAGATTTGTTTATATTGCAGTCATTGTAGCCATCATCGTAGATATCTTTGTAAAAGGGCTTATTTACCGATTGTATGAAGATCTTCTAGGGAAATATGTCGATGCTATTGTAAGCTCTGGTATTGTACTCACAATGATTTCTATTTGGGGGCTGATTCATCAGTTTACGAATAATAACGTACTAGATTGGAAGCTAAGCATTGCCCTTACAACGATCACATTATTCTTGACGGCCAGTGTTTCATTATGGCTTGGTTCAAAACATCATCTTAAAACACTCCGTACAACAGGCTTTGTCATTTTGGTCATGGCGTTTATTAAGCTTATATTCTTTGACTTATCCGCACTTGATTTATTAATTAGAGCAATTCTGTTTATTACAATTGGTGGGATTGGCATGCTGTTGTCGGGTAGGTTGTTGAGGAAATAAAGAAGAAAAGAGATTCCAATGTATTTTGGAATCTCTTTTTACATTATGTTAAAATGATATCGAAACCTTACTATATTCCCCGCTTTTTAAAGTTCAACATTTCCCTAATCTTACATCATTCATTCTCTATTGTTTTTATCCAAATTTTCCATAGCGACAAGTATTTTAATAGATTCTTTAATAACCTAACAATGTTAGAAGGACTTGTTATTGAACAATACTTACATGGATAGGTGAACCATACGATTTGTATGGGCTCCTATTGGTTTAGGAGGTCAAAAAAATGGAAATGGCTTATACAATCTTTATATTTTTATTTGGGCTTGTCTTTGGCTCTTTTTATAATGTGGTAGGTTTACGCGTCCCACAGAAGGAATCGATTGTCCATCCTCCTTCACATTGTACTAACTGTAATAGACAATTAAAGATGATTGATTTAGTACCAGTATTGTCTTATGTGTTTTTAGGGGGGAAATGTCGAAGCTGTGGCTATACAATTTGTTGGATATACCCAGCAATAGAAATATGGACAGGTGTTTTGTTTGCCTTTGCTTATTGGCGGCTAGGTTGGGGCATAGAATTTATTGTAGCGCTTTTATTTATCTCCTTGTTCGTTATTATTATTGTTTCGGATTTAGCCTATATGCTCATCCCAGATAGGGTGCTTATATTCTTTTTACCATTCCTCGTTGTAGGTCGGGTACTATCGCCATTAACACCATGGTGGGATTGTCTTGTGGGTGCTGTCGTTGGTTTTGGCATACTATATGTTATTGCGGTGATATCGA